>CANQDO010000051.1 GCA_947593355.1 uncultured Clostridia bacterium
AAAATGGCAGTAGTTGCAATGAAACAATTACTTGAAGCAGGTGTTCATTTTGGACATCAAACAAGAAGATGGGATCCTAAAATGGCAGAATACATTTTTCAAGAAAGAAATGGTATTCACATTATAGATCTACAAAAAACATCTAAAAAAATTGATGAGGCTTATGCTTTCTTAAAAGAGCAAGCTGAAGAAGGAAAAACAGTTCTATTTGTGGGAACTAAAAAACAAGCACAAGAATGTATGAAGGATGCTGCTGAAAAGAGCGGAATGTTCTACATTAACCAAAGATGGTTAGGTGGAATGTTAACAAACTTCAAAACAATTAGAGAAAGAGTAAACAGATTAAAAGAATTAGAAACAATGCAAGAAGATGGAACTTTCGAAGTATTACCTAAAAAAGAAGTTATTCTTTTGAAAAAGGAAATGGAAAAACTAGAAAAGAACCTTGGTGGTATTAAAGATATGGTAGATTTACCAGGAGTTATTTTCGTAGTAGATCCTAAAAAAGAAAGAATTGCTATATTGGAAGCTAAAAAATTGGATATTCCAGTTGTAGGTTTAATAGATACAAACTGTAATCCAGAAGATTTAGATTATGTAATACCTGGAAATGATGATGCTATTCGTTCAGTTAAATTAATAGCTGATGCTATGGCTAATGCTATTATAGAAGGTAAACAAGGTGAATCTATGGATACTGGCGTAGATAATGATAGTACTTCTGAAGATGCAGAACCAGAAAGTATGGAAGAAGTTGTTGCTAAAGAAGAATCTGCAACAAATGTAGAAGAATAATTTAAAAGTCATATTATAAATGGGTAGAGCTTTTATCTGCTCTACCGTTTTTTATAACAATAGATAAAAAATATTATAAGGAGGAAATAAAATGATTACAGCAAGTCAAGTTAAAGAATTAAGAGAAAAAACAGGTGCAGGTATGATGGACTGCAAAAAAGTTTTAACAGAAACTGATGGAAATGAAGAAAAAGCAATCGAATTATTACGTGAAAGAGGTCTTTCAAAGGCCGCTAAAAAGTCTGGAAGAATAGCAGCTGAAGGTTTAGCTACAGCTTATGTTTCAGATGATAAAAAAGTTGGTGTTGCAGTAGAAGTTAATGCAGAAACTGACTTCGTTGCAAAAAACGAAGAATTTAGAACTTTTGTAGAGAACGTTGCAAAACAAATAGCTGTAAAAGCACCAGCAACAGTTGAAGAGTTATTAGCCGAAGAATCTATGGCAGATGCAGGAAAAACAGTTCAAGATGTTTTAACTGAAAAAATAGCTACAATTGGTGAGAATATGTCAATAAGAAGATTTGATAGATTCGAAACTACTAATGGAACTATTACTAAATATATTCACGGAGATGGTAAAATAGCTGTTTTAGTAGAAATGAATAATGCTAATGAAGATGTTGCAAAAGATGTATGTATGCAAATTGCAGCAGCTAAACCAGAATTCTTAAATAGAGAAGCTGTACCTCAAGAAAGAGTTCAAAAAGAAATGGATATTTTAAAAGCTCAAGCTATGAATGAAGGAAAACCAGAAGAAATAGCTGAAAAAATGGTTCAAGGAAGAATTTCAAAATTCTATGGTGAAATTTGCTTAGTAGAACAACCATTTGTTAAAAATCCAGATGAAAAAGTTGGAAAAATGGTAGAAGCTAAAGGCGCTGAAATAGTAAGATTTGCTAGAATTGAAAAAGGTGAAGGACTAGAAAAAAGAGAAGAAAATTTTGCTGAAGAAGTTGCAAAACAAATTAATGGATAATTTCTAATTTACTATCATTATAAAATGCTTTTGTTAGTAAATAATAGTTCATAAAGCAATAAATTAATAAGATGATATTAATAATAAAGCAAGCCTTATATTTTGTTACTAAAGCGTAACTAAATATAAGGCTTTTCTATAACTTTCTATTTATTTAATTTTACCTATTTTGTTGGATTTTGATTAATAATTTATATTAACTAATACTTTACATTTTTTGCAAAGTCCTGTTATGTATATACTAGAATTTGCATATTCAGCTCCTATGTCCTCTGTAAGTCTTCTAATTTCATTTTCTATTCTTCTTGTTGACATCTCTTCTATTTCTATATCATATATTTCATGACATTCATTACATTCAAAATGTATATGAGGCTGTAATTTTCCATCATATCTATCTGCACCTGTATTAGACTTTATTTTGAGTATGCTCCCACTTTCGCATAACTCTGCTAAATTTCTATATACTGTTGCTATTCCTATTCCCGGCATGTCATTTTTTAAATCTTTATAAAGAATTTCAGCAGTTGGATGATCTGTTCTATTTCTTAATGAATTTAATATTAGCTCCCTTTGCCTGCTATATTTTTTCATTTAAACTTCATTCCTTTCTCATTTTCTTATATGTATATATAATTTAGTTACTTTTGATAATTATGATAACAATTATCATTATTATATATTTTTTATTTTAAAATTACAACTATTTTTTAAAATTATCTTTTTATTTTTATTTTAGTGTGATATAATGTGTGTCAAATTATAGAATAATTTGTATCAACTAGACTTATTTCTTATCTAGTTATACTTAAGAACACGAAAGGAAGAATGTAAAATGGAATTAAATAAATGTAGTCGTTGTGGTGCCTTTTTTACATCTAATGATGTAGTTTGCCCAAATTGTGAAGCTCAGGAAAGGCTAGAACTTTCAAAGTTAAAAGATTTTTTGGCTGAGAATAATGTTCCAACAACATCTGTTGAACAAATTTCTTGTAGCACTGGCATAGCTGAAAAAAATGTAATAAGATTTTTATCTCAAGGTGAAATAAATTAATATTGGTTGACCCAAAGTAAAAGATTTGGGGAACATTCCTTAACATAAATAAACATAGTATATAATTTATACTATGTTTATTTTTTTATATAACAAATTCAATCTCATTATCAACCTAGTTCGTATGCTTTTAATATTTGCTGTTGTATTTCATCTATTTTCTCTTTTTTGTTTGTATGCAAATATGCAAGTATATCTCCACTTTTTACATAGTCACCTACTTTTTTATTTAATACTATTCCTGCTGTCATGTCTATGCTATCTTCCTTCTTTTGCCTTCCTGCACCTGCACTACATGATGCTTTTCCAATTGCCTCTGCACTTAAACTTATTACTTTTCTAGCATTTTCTTGTTTTTGCATTTCTGGAAGAACTATAGGCACTATATATTCTGACTTTTCAAATTTACTTGTATTTTCTATATAACTTATATCTCCCCCTTGATTTTGTACTAATTGCTTAAATTTTTCTAATGCCATACCACTTTGTATAGTTTGCTCTATAAGCTCCTTATTTTTTTGAATATTTTCTCCTTTACCTGCTAGCCTTAACATTTCTGCTCCTAAAGCTAAAACTACTTTTTTTACATCCTCTCTAATATTTCCTTTTAATGCCTCTATTGCTTCTATTACTTCTAAATTATTTCCAACACTATAGCCTAAAGGCTCATTCATATCTGTAATTACACATACCGTTTCCTTATTAGCAAGCTTACCTATTTGAATCATTTTATCAGATAGTTCTTCCGCTTCTTGCCTCGTTTTCATAAACGCTCCATCTCCACAAGTTACATCCAAAACTATTTTATTGGCACCAGATGCTATTTTTTTACTCATTATACTAGATGCAATTAATGGAATGCTTTGAACACATGACGTAGCATCCCTTAAAGCATATATTTTCTTATCTGCTGGAGCTAAATTTAAGCTTTGCCCTATTAAACTTATACCTATTTTTTTTACATTACTAATAAACTCTTCTACCGATATTTGTGTTTTATACCCAGGTATAGATTCCAGTTTGTCTACAGTTCCACCTGTAAATCCTAAACCTCTACCAGACATTTTAGCAACTGGTATACCAAGCATTGCAACAATAGGCATTAAAATTAAAGTTACTTTGTCGCCCACTCCGCCAGTGCTATGCTTATCTACTACTGTTCCTAAAGAAGATAAATCTATTACTTCTCCAGAATAAGCCATTGCAAGTGTTAAATCTGTTATTTCTCTATCTGACATACCATTTAAAAATATTGCCATTAGTAAAGCTGACGCTTGATAATCTGCAATATTTCCATTAGTGTAACCTGTTATAAAATATTCAATTTCTTCCTTTGTTAGCTCTTGTTTTTTCTGCTTTTTTTGAATAATATCTAATATATTCATATCTATTCCTCTCTATTTTGCAAACTTTAAGCTATAAAATGTTTTACAAAGCTCAATCTATGTAGTGGGCATATTCCACATTCCTTTATTGCTTCTATGTGCATTTTCGTACCATAACCTTTATGTTTTTCAAACCCATACTGAGGGTATACTTCATCCCATTGTCTCATAATTCTATCTCTTGTTACTTTCGCAATTATAGAAGCTGCTGCTATTGAATAACTTTTTGCATCTCCTTTTATAATAGATATATATGGTATTCCTGTTGTATCTATTTTAGTCAAGGCATCTACTAATATTTCATCTGGTCTTACCTTTAAACCCTTTACAGCTTGTGTTAAACCCTCCTTTGTTGCATTTAAAATATTTACCCTATCTATCTCTTTTTGATCAATAATTCCTACACTATAGCTTATGGCCTCTTGAATTATTTTTTCGTATAGTAATTCCCTTTTCTTTTCAGATACTTTTTTAGAGTCATTTACTCCTTCTATCATAGAGTCTTTAGGCATTATAACCGCTGCAACTACTACTGGACCTGCTAAAGGTCCTCTACCGGCTTCATCTATTCCAGCTATTGTTTGTATTTGACCTTTTTTATATATTTCATTTTCTATTTCTTTTATTTTATTTAATCTCTCTAATTCTTTTTCTTTCATTTTCATTTCATCTCTTCTTATATGGTTACATTCCTACTTCTTACTTATTCTCTTGGCTACCATCTTGGTTTCCTTCTTGTTTATTTTCCTGACTACCCTCTTTATTTTCTTCTTGATTTGAATTTGCATCTTGTTCTTTTTTTAGTGCCTCTTCATTTTCTCTTTCTTCCTGTATTTTGTTTATTTCAGATAGCTTAAAATATTCATTATTATCTATTTGTATTCCTTGTGTATAAATAACTTCATGAGTTGTATAATTTACAACTATATAATTTCCTTCTTCTATTTTTATTGATTCAAGACCTATTTCATTAAGAATATCTCTATTTAAAATATAGTAATTATCGTAATTTTCTTCCTTTGATATTATGCCTTTTTCTAAAAGCATCTTTATTTTTTCGTCTTCTTCATTTTCTGAAACCTTTAAACCTTTTTTTAATGTTACATCTTTTTTAGCTGCTGAATTTTCTGCTAACAGTTCTACTTTTCCTTGCACTGTTAGCATATCTGTTCGTATATTTTCAAACTCTTTTTGCTTATACTCATTATTAATAAAAACAGCTGCTATGCAAATTAAAGCTATTATTATAGCTATTATAATTGCTAGTACAGGAAAAGTCATCCCATTTTCTTTTTTCATATATATTGTCTCCTTTATTATTTTTTCTCTTCCTTAGGAAAATGTTCATTATATAATATTTGAATTGGTGCAATAAGATATATCCAAATTAAAACTCCTACCATTCCTACAGCAACAACAATTCCACTTGTACTTCCTCCATAAGCAATGCCATCAACATAAACGCTTGTATTGTTCTCCATGTATGGGAATAATAACCCCATAATCATTATAAGAACCAAAACAATTGTTGATATAACTAATATTGTCTTACTTTTTATTTTACCCTTCCATACTTTATAAGCTGGTTTAAGTAATCCAAAATAGCTTCGCGTATTATATATTTTTTTTAATTCTTTAATTTTTTTGTAATACATAATATATGCTATCATAAGATAAACAAACAATATTATTAATAAAATTCCTATATTCCCTAAAACATTTATATAGTCTTCTTTTTGTATAAATTCCATATACATTTCCTCCTTAATATTCTATTTGTATTACTTTATTATATATTTATAATGCAATAAAATCAATACATTTTTTTCACAAATTGTTCACAATACTATTGTATTATTGGTATAGTTTAGGTTAAAATGATATTAATAATTTATTGAAAGGAAGTTTTTAAAT
>CANQDO010000052.1 GCA_947593355.1 uncultured Clostridia bacterium
TTCACAATACTATTGTATTATTGGTATAGTTTAGGTTAAAATGATATTAATAATTTATTGAAAGGAAGTTTTTAAATGGAAGAGAATAAAGAAAATGAAAAAGTAGTTAAAAATGAAGTCACATCAACTACAGCAAAAAATGTAACTTCTAAAAGAAGTTCAACAGAGGTTAATCCAAAAAACACAAAAGATTTTAAAGCAAAAAATACAACTGAAGTCAAATCAAAAAATGTAGCACAGGTTGGTCCAAAAAGTACAATAGGCGATAAGCCAAAAACTGCAGGAGTTGAAAAATCTACTGATAGAAGCACAAATTACAATAATTCAACTACTAAAAAATTTGAAACATCAAATGCAAATAAAGTAGAAATTAAACATGAGCCTGTTACAGAATCAAGACATGAAAGTTCTTACAAACCTGTCGGAGAATTTAATTTTGAAAAGAAGAAAAAACACTTTAGTTTTGGAAGAAGTATATTCTTACCATTTTTGTCAGGTATTTTAGGTACAGCAGTAGTTGTAGGAGTATGCTTTGGAGTTCCTACAATTAAAGATAAAGTTATGGACTTTTTAAATATTACATCTAATTCTACTGCAAACGACAATTTTTATAATGATAATAACTCAAGTTCAGGTGCCCCTTCTATTTCATTAGAAGAGTATTCTGCAACTTCTACTGCAGTAGCAAAAATTATTCGCCCATCTATAGTAGGTATTAATGTTGAGTACTCTGTAAATTCTATTTTCTACAGAACTACATCTCAAACAGCTACTGTTCAAGGTTCTGGAATTATTATTAGTGAAGATGGATATATTTTAACAAATAGTCATGTTGTTAATGCTACTTCATCATCTACATTTTATGTACTAGAAGAAGCTAGCAAAGTCACAGTTTACTTATCTGATGATGACACTGCATACGAGGCACGAATTATAGGTACAGATGATCAAACAGATTTAGCAATTATTAAAATTGATAAAACCGGCTTAACTGCCGCTAAACTTGGTGATTCAGATAAAGTTCAAGTTGGAGAGTTTGCTATGGCAATAGGTAACCCACTTGGAATGGAAAATAGCGTTTCAGCAGGTATAATTAGCGCTACAAATAGAAAAATTACAAGTGATGGAAAAACATTCACTTTAATTCAAACTGATGCTGCAATTAACTCTGGAAATAGTGGTGGAGCTTTAGTTAACAGTAAAGGTGAAGTTATAGGTGTAAACACATTAAAGATGCAAGGATCTGGTGTTGAAGCAATGGGATTTGCTATACCAATTAATTCAACTAAAGATGTTTCAGAACAATTAATACAATATAGCAAAGTTAAAAGACCATATATTGGAATTACCGGTATAAATGTAACAGAGTCAATGGCTAAACAATATAATTTAGTAATTGGCGTTTATGTAAAAAGTATAGATGATTTTTCTTCTGCTCAAAAGGCAGATATTAGAATTGGTGATGTTATAATTGAATTTGATGGTCAAAAAGTTACTACAATGGATGAAATAACTGAAATTAAAAATAACCATAAAATTGGTGACGAACTAAAACTTAAAGTTAATAGAAATGGTGAAGAAAAAGAGCTTACTTTAATTCTTCAAGAACAGTAAAATTTCTCTTCATTAATTCTTTTCTATTTGTTCACACAAAAGACAAACTTTATTGTTATATTATAAATAGTTAGTAAGTACTTACCCTTCTTACTAACAAAATATGAAAAACATCCCCTTTTATTTTCAAAAACCTCATATTTACAAAAGTTTATAGCTTATGTAAATATGAGGTTTTATTTATATTTTATACTAATTAAAGTATTCTTTTATTACCTTTTCTAATTCATTTTTAGTAACTATTCCATTTACTTTATCTCTTAATACTGTAGCATTTGGCATATTTTTGATATATGCACTAATATGTTTTCTTAACTCTTTTACTCCTGTAATTTCACCTTTTTCTTGTACTTCTAATTCTATATGCTTTATTATAGTGTCTAATTTTTCACTATTTGTAACTTCCTTCACATCTTCTTGACTTAAATAAGATATAATTTCTCTAAATAGCCATGGATTGCCAAGAGTTGCTCTTCCACACATTATTCCATCCACTCCAGTTTGCTCAAACATTCTCAAGGCATCTTCTTTTGTCTTTACATCACCATTTCCTATAACAGGTATATTTACACTTTTCTTAACTTTCTTTATTATTTCCCAATCCGCATTTCCTGCATAAAATTCATCTCTTGTTCTACCATGTATAGTTATAGCTGAAGCACCTGCGTTTTCAATTACTTTTGCCGCTTCTACTGCCACAATATGTTCTGCATTCCAGCCTTTTCTTATTTTAACTGTTACAGGAACAGAAGATTCTTTTACAACCGCCTCTATAATTTCCCCCATCAAATTTAAATTAAGTAATAGTTTGCTTCCATCACCATTTTTTACTACTTTGGGAGCTGGACATCCCATATTTATATCTAATATATCAGCAATATTTGAAACATATTTTGCTGCATACTTCATGCTTTCAACATCACTTCCAAATATCTGCATAGATATAGGCCTTTTTTCTCCATTAGTATCCAATAACTGTTTCGTTTTTTTATCATCATAAAATAAGCCTTTACTACTAACCATTTCTGTGCATACTAAACCTGGTCCATACTGTTTTGCAATTATTCTAAAAGCTTTATCTGTTATTCCTGCCATAGGTGCTAATATTATATTATTTTCTAATTCTACATTTCCTATTTTTAACTTTTTTAAGTACATTTTTTAAATACAGTTCTCCCTTTAATTAATGGTATTTAAAATTTTTTTTAATCTATTTTCGAAATCATCCCTGTCCCAAATTGTCCAATTTGTCCCAATTGTGGACAGTTCCTAATTGTCCAAATATTGTTTTTTGTCTTCTGCCACTTATATTAAGTAATAAGGCTATTAATATTAAGTTCGTAAGAAGTGAACTTCCTCCATAACTTACAAATGGCAAAGGTATACCTGTTATAGGTAAAAGTCCTATTGTCATGCCTATGTTTTCTAACATGTGAAATAGAAATATTCCTGCTATTCCCATTGCAATATATGAACCTAAATCGTCTTTAGCGGTTTTTGCTACATATATTGCTTTGGTAATAAGTACAACGTATGATATTACTATTGTCGCTGTAGCTACAAATCCCATTTCTTCGCCTATTACTGAAAATATAAAGTCTGTAGTTTTAGGATATAAAAATCCTAATTGAGTTTGATTTCCTTTTAATATTCCCATTCCTAGTAGTTGACCTGAACCTACTGCTAGTTTTGATTGAATTATATTATAGCCTGAACCCCTTGGATCTAAATTTGGATTTAAAAATATATCTATTCTTGTTTTTGCATGCTCTGGCAATACGAAGAAATATAACAATGGTACTGCTATTATTACAACTATTATACAAGTAAAAATATACCTTTTCTTTATTCCTGCAATAAATAATATTAGTACTGTTGCCATTAAGAATGCAAGTGCTGTTCCATAGTCTGGTTGTTTTATTATTAAAACTACAGGAACTGCTATTATTAAAAGCACAGCTAATAGCCTAGTTGGCCTACTTATTTCGTTCCTTCCCTTTTTTTGTATTTTGGTTATTGCTAAGCTAAATGTTATTATTACAAATATTTTAGCGAATTCTGATGGCTGTATAGAAAATGCTCCAAAATCGAACCAGCTTGCAGCGCCATTTACTTTTTCAGTAAATAGTACTGCTACTAATAATATTAAAAAAATTGCATAAAAAAATGGAGATACTTTTGCTATTAATTCATAATCTATACATATAATTACAATCATTACAGGTATGCTAATTATAAGCCACATTATTTGCCTCTTTAGTTCTTCATATTCTGTATTTTGCGTTGCTGAAAATAATGCTACCATTCCTATTGCTAATAGTAATATAGTACAAATAAGTATACTCCATTCTATATTTCTTATTATCTTTTTTTTCATTATTTAACCTCATTCACATATGTTATTTATGAAGCTTTAGTATTTTTTTCTGAATTATCTTGCTTTTTTTGGTCGGCTTTTTTCTTGTCAGCAGACTCTTTTTCTGTTTCCTTTGTTGGTTTTGAATCTTTATCAATTTCTTTTTCTTCTTTTCTTTTTGCCTTTTCTATTGTAGTTTCTTCTTCGGTAACTTTTTCTTCAATATTTTTTCCCTTAGACTTTTCTTCTGCACTTTTTTCTTTATTGCTATTTTTCTCTTCTTTTTTAGTTTCTACATCTTTTTTGCTTTGCTCAGTTTTTTCTTGCTTATCTACATTTATTTTTCTTGTCTCATCTTTTATACTAACAATGGGGATATTGGCATAAAGTGCTGGTGCTCCTGTTGTTCCATCATTATTTATTTTATTGGTTAATTTAACATCTATTAAATTTTCGTCTACATCTATATATTTTTTTATTACTTCAATTATTTCTTGTTTCATAAGTTCTAGAAAATCAGCTGATACATTTGCTCTATCTTGCATTAAAACTAGATGCAATCTTTCTTTAGCTGTATCTTTTGAGTCTGTATTCTTTTCTTTTGAAAATTTCTTAAAAAATTTTAATATGCTATCGAACATCCTATTTTCCCCCAATTACTTAGTCTATTTTTTTGAGAAAATTCGCTTTATCTTTGCAAAGATTCCTTTCTCTCTTCCTGGAATTGAAACTTCTATGTTTTCACCTAATATTCTTCTTGCTATTTCTATGTATGATTTTCCTGAAGGAGCTTTGCTGTTTGATACAACTGGTTCTCCTTTATTTGTTTGCGTGATTATGTATTCATCATCTGGTACTACACCAATTAAGCTTATTGATAATAATTCTACTATATCTTCAACATCCATCATTTCGCCTTTTTTTACCATGCTTGGTCTTAGCCTATTTATTACTAACTCTGGATTCTTTATACTAGATGATTCTAATAAGCCTATGATTCTGTCCGCATCTCTTATGGCTGATATTTCTGCTGTTGTTACTACAATTGCTCTATCTGCACCCGCAACTGCATTTTTGAAACCTTGTTCTATTCCTGCTGGACAGTCTATTAATATATAATCAAATTCCTCTTTTAATTTTGTTGTTAAATCTCTCATTTGTTCTTCATTTACTGCACTTTTATCTCTTGTTTGGGCTGCTGGAAGTAGAAAAAGCTCTTTAAACCTCTTGTCCTTTATTAGGGCTTGTTTTAACTTGCATTTTTCCTCTACTACGTCTACAATGTCATAAACAATTCTGTTTTCTAGTCCCATTACAACATCTAAATTACGAAGTCCAATATCTGTGTCTACTAAAACTACTTTTTTACCTCTTAATGCAAGAGCTGAACCTAAGTTGGCTGTTGTTGTAGTTTTACCTACTCCTCCCTTTCCAGATGTTATTACTATAACTTCTCCCATATTTAATCTCATTCCTTCCTTGCCTTCGCTTCGCTCGTCTGTGGAAGGCACAAATCTTTATTAAAAATTCTTA
>CANQDO010000053.1 GCA_947593355.1 uncultured Clostridia bacterium
CAGTTAAGATTGCTGCAAAAAAGAATAAATTTGTTCTTTCCTCGCTTTTTTAAAGCGAGGTTTTCATTTATACAATATAAATTATTTGAATGTAATCAACATATCTATCAATAATATTAGCCATAACACAAAACAAATTTTTGTAAATATTTCTAATATAACTATTGTAATTTTTAATATTTTATGTTATATCATAATAGGTTTAAATTTGGAGTACCTAGTATCAAAAAATGTAAAGAAAAATTAGTGAAAGCGAAGAATTAAGATGGAAGATAAAAATAAAGATAAATATAAAGATAAAGATATAGATATAGAAAAAATAAGACAAGCAGGCACAAAGTACATAGGCAAAAATGTTTTATATTATGAAGTAATAGATTCAACACATATAGAAGCAAGGAAGTTAGCAATGGAAAAAATAGAAGATGGAACAGTTTTAATTGCAAAAAAGCAAACTAATGGAATTGGAACAAGAGGGAGGAGCTGGTATACAGGAGATAAAAATATTGCAATGACAATAATACTATATCCAAAATGCAGTATAGAAAAGCTAAGTTCAATAACAATACAAATAGCAGAGTGTATGAAACAAGCAATAAATGAATTGTATTCATATAATTTAAAAATAAAAGAACCAAATGATTTAATGCTAAATAATAAAAAAATATGCGGAATATTAACTCAAATTGCAACTAAAGATAATAACATAGATTATTTATTAATAAGCCTTGGCTTTAATGTTAATGAAGAACAGTTTTCAAACGATATAGCACAAACAGCTACATCATTAAGAAAAGAATATAGTAAAGAATTTGAAAGAGAAAGAATAATCTGCAAATTTTTAGAAATACTAGAGAAAAAAATAGAATATATTAATTGCAAAAATTAAGTATTATATTTAATTATAAGTAAAAATTAACAAGAAAAGGAGAGGGCAGAAATACTAGAAGTAGCAAGGCATAGAATGTAATTATAGTAGTTTAATAAAGTTTTATATGCAGTAATATTTTCACAAATCCGCCATAGCGGATAAGTTCTGTGTTTAAATAAGGTAAAATTAGAAGTTAAGCTTTGGTGAGAAAAAATGCATGTAGAAATTTTATTAAGAGAAGTAAGACAAAAGAAAAATTTAACCTTAAATAAACTATCTGAGAAAAGTGGGATATCGTCAACCCATATAAATGATATTGAAAATAATTTAAAGTCTCCAAGCTTATTGGTAATGATAAGGTTGGCAAAAGCATTAGATGTTGAAATAACGGAGTTGTATAAAGTAAAATGGTAATAGATAGTTTAAAAGAAGAATTAAGTGAAAATATAAAAAAATATGGATTACATTCTAAACAAGCATATAATACCAGTACAAAAATAGCATTTGAATTAGAGAATAAGTATGTAAAGCAAAAATGTATATCAAGTTATTATAATGAAAGCATAGAAGGTCTAAAACAATATATGCAGAATAATGAAGTAAATCCAAGCGAAGTAAGGTGGAATAAATATGCTATAAAGCATAGTTATTTGTCGAGTCAAACAATGGGGTACTTATATGGAGAAGGTTTTAATAAATTATGTAAAAAAATTAGAAAAGAAATGGAAAGTGTAAAGGCTAACTAAGATAAGCCTTCTTTTTTTTTGCCCAAAAGGCTAAACAAAATTTGTCAAAATTTCCTAAAAAAACATAAAAAACTATGGACTTTTATAATAAAATGACCTAAAATATATAGGAGCAATGCATAAGCACAAAATAAAAGAGGGGAATGATTACATGAATATATGGCATGATATAAAAGAAGATAGAATAAAAAAAGATGACTTTGTAGCAGTAATAGAAATATCAAAAGGAGGAAAAAATAAGTACGAACTAGATAAAGAAACAGGAATGTTAAGGTTAGATAGAGTATTGTATACAGCAACACATTATCCTGCAAATTATGGCTTTATACCAAGAACATATGCAGGAGATGAGGATCCATTAGATGTATTAGTGCTATGCCAAGAAAAAATAGTATCAATGACTTTAGTAGAAACATATCCAATAGGTGTATTAAAAATGATAGATGGGGATCAATACGATGAAAAAATAATAGCAGTTCCTAAAAGTGATCCATTTTTAAATGAATACCAGGATATATCAGAAGTACCAAGTCATATTTCTTCAGAAATAATGCATTTCTTTGAAGTATATAAACAACTTGAAGGAAGACAAACAACAGTAGATAAAATGATGGGAAGAGAGGAAGCAGAAAGAATAGTGCAAGATGCAATAGATAGATATAAAGAAAAATTCCCACAGAAATAATTAGAAAATAATTTTAGAAAAGGTGAGAAAATATGATAGAAAGAATAATATTTAATATTTTAGCCTTCGCATTATTTTTAATTATATTTTTGAAAATGATTAAAAGAAATGATACTAATTATATATATGTGCTAGTTGTACAAGCTATAGGAATATTAATAGGTTTTATATATTCTATATTAGATATAAATATACCAATTATAATGTTATTTGTAATATATATAATATCTGTAATTATTCCAATTATATTGATATACATAGAAAAAAAGTTTATGTCGCTTACAGAAATTATATATATTACCATAGCTAAAATGCTGGAAAAAAATAATGAATATAAAATGGCAAGAAAGGTACTTCTAAAATTAGTAGAAAAATATCCTAATAGTTATGTAGCACATAAAAATTTAGCTAGTATATATGAAAAAGTAAATAAAAAAGAAACAGCAATAGAAGAGTATGTAAGGGCTGTTGAATTAAATTCAAAAGATTATGGTTCATATTTTAATATAGCAAAGTTGCTAAATGAAACAAATAAAAAAGAAAATGCAATAACAATGTTGAATGATTTATTAAGAAAAAAGCCAGATTTATATGAGGCAACAGATTTGTTAGGAACAATATTATATGAACAAGAAAGATTTAAAGAAGCAGTAAATGTATATATGGACGCATTAAAATATGATAAAGCAAATTATGATATTTACTATAATTTGGGTATGATTTATACTAGACTTAATGATTTTCAAAGTGCAAAAGAGTATTATGAAAAAGCAGCTGATTTAAATGCATTGTTATATAGTTCAAAATATAGTTTAGCTCAAATTGCAATGTTGTATAATGAATTAGATGAAGCTGAAAAATATTTTGAAGAAGCGTTGCAAGGCGAAGAAGTTGAGGCAGGAAGTTATTATTATTTAGCATATATTGCAGTAATAAAAGGAAAGGAAGATAAAGCGATTAATTACTTAAATATGGCAATAGAAGAAGATGCTAAATACTACGAAAAAGCTAAAAAACAATTTGCATTTAATATGATTATAAGAAGAATAAATAAACCTGATGAAAAACAAAAAAATGAGCAAAAAAGTAAAAAATTATCTCAAAAAGAAAAGTTAACAATATTACATTTAGAAAATACATATGAAATAGTAGGAACACTTAATAAAACTGACTTAAAGGCTATGCAATATATTAAAAATGAAAAGGACATCCAAAGGGAAAAAGAATAGAGTAATAATGTGCGGAAAAATAAATATAATATATTGTATTTAATTAAGTGAAGGGATGAGTGTAAATTGTTAAGTAGAGTATCAGTAATAGGTGGAGATTTAAGAATTGCAAATCTAACAGAATTGTTAGCTAAAGATGGAAGTAAAATTTATACTTATGCATTGGAAAAAGCAAATAATTTAGAAAATTTGAAACACATAGAACAGTGTAAAAATATAGAAGATTTAATAAGTAAATCAGAAATAATAATAGGGCCAGTTCCATTATCTAGCGACAATGTAAATATCAATACACCATTTAGTGATACAAAAATTACAATAGAAAAATTTATACCTAAATTGGAAGGCAAAACTTTTATTGCAGGAAGTATAAAGCAAGAAGTTTATAATTTAGCAGAAGGTAAAAATATAAAAATAATAGATTTGCTAAATAGAGAAGAGCTAGTTGTATTAAATGCAATATCTACAGCAGAGGGAGCAATACAAATTGCAATGGAAGAAACAGTAAGAACTATACATGGAAGTAATATTCTAATTATGGGTTTTGGCAGAATTGGAAAAATTTTAGCAAATGCACTTCGAGGAATTGGAGCAAATGTATATTGCGAAGCAAGAAAAAACGAAGACTTAGCATGGATTAAAGCTTATGGTTATAAGCCAATAAATTTAAATGAGCTTCATAAATATTTAAATGAATTTCATATAATTATGAATACAATACCTAGTTTAGTGTTAGATGAGCAAAAGTTGTGTTTGTTAAATAAGGATTGTTTAATTATAGATTTAGCATCAAGTCCTGGGGGAATAGATAGAAATGCGGCCAATAAAATTGGAATAAAAACAATATGGGCACTATCTTTACCGGGAAAGGTGGCGCCTCTTGCGTCAGCAGAATTTATAAAAGATACAATTTACAATGTTTTAAAAGAATTATAAAATATTGTAAGGAAAGAGGAAAAATATGAGTATTTTACAAGCATTAATTTTAGGAATAGTACAGGGAATAACAGAATTATTACCAATATCAAGTTCAGCACATTTAAACATAATACCATGGCTTTTAGGTTGGACTAATTCAAATCAATTTAAATTAGACTTTGAGGCTTTTGATGTGGCACTTCATTTTGGAACACTTCTTGCAATAGGAATATTTTTCTTTAAGGATTGGGTAAAGCTAATAAAAGGTGGTTATGAACTAGTTGTAAAAAACAAAAAAAGTTTTGAGGGGAGAATGTTCTGGTATATAGTAGCAGCAACAATACCAGGAGGTATAATAGGTTTTATACTAGATAAATTTGCAGGAGACGTATTAGAAACTCCAATAATAATTGCAATAGCATTAATGGTAATGGGTGTTGTTTTATATATTGTAGATAAAAAGGCAAAGTCAAAAACTAAATATGAAAACATGACATTTAAACAGACATTTTTAATAGGAATTTCTCAATGTTTAGCTTTTATACCTGGAGTTTCCAGATCTGGAATTACAATGACTACAGCAAGGGCAATGGGAATAGAAAGAAAGTCTGCAGCTAAATATTCATTTATGCTATCTGCTCCAATAGTGCTTGCAGCAACTTTACTTAAAATTGGAGATTTTGCTTTTGGAAGTATAGCATTTTATGTTGGAGTATTTGCAAGTTTTTTAGTTGGACTAATCGTCATAAAGTTTTTACTAAAATATTTGCAAAAAGGAAATTTTAAAGTATTTGCAATATACAGAATAGTTATTGCAGTTATAATATTAGCAGTATGTTTCTTTAGAGGCTAGTTAAATATATAAATTATAAAAAATACAATTTTAAAATTGTATTTTTTTTTGCGTAAATACTAAGAAAATATTACATATATATTACACTTACATTACGAATTGATTAAAACTATTGACTTTAATTTGAAAAATTATAAAATAACAATATATAAAAATATTTTGGCAAA
>CANQDO010000054.1 GCA_947593355.1 uncultured Clostridia bacterium
ATGCAAATTTTTATTTATTTAAAAATATTAAAAAAATTTTAATATTTCTATTGACAATTAATAGTTAGTCTCCCATTTACTTTTAAATTACATTATTATTATACTCACATATTGGGAAAAGTATTCTAATTTTACATTATTAACCAATATATCACTATTCCAATAGTTTGAATTACAAATAAATTTAAAATATTAGAAGTTAGTAAGTTATTAGTTGCCTCTATCACACCTGCCTCGTTATTTTTTTCATTTTTATAATATTTCTGTGATTCGAAAAATGTTATTAGTTCAGGAATACTTGTTATAAATCCTAAAGTTATTCCTAAAACAAACTCTGGTATTGCAAATACTTGTGCTAAATTTTCTAATGACCTACTTAAACTATCTCCTATTAAATATAAAATTATACTTGTAAGCAGTAAATAAATTGAATATTTTACTACAACTTTAGTTTTTCCCCTTACCCATTTTTGTTCTTCTTCTATTTGTTTCGAAATTTTTTTATCATGCCTTTTCAAATATAACTGATGCACTTTTTCGTTGATGTAATAGTATAAAAAGAAAAGTAATATAAAAATTGGTACTATGTTTATATTAAAATCAATGTTTACTAATATCATTGCTATAGGTATTAATATTGTAAATATAACTAAACCTAAATCTATTTTTATTGCTTTATTTTCTGTTAATATTCTCTGATTTTTACTTGTATATATTGATATTATATATTGTACAAAATTTATTATGTTTGAACTTAATATATTATATACACTTGCCCCTACTAGACCTGCAAATGCTGAAAATGATACTGTTAAAAGCTCTGGTACTGATGTTGCAACCCCTGCTATATTTCCAATAGCTTTTGCTGATAAATTCAAAGCTTCTGCCAACTTTCTTAAAATTTTCACCAGCACATATTTTGAAATTATTACTATTAATAATGAATATATTACAAACTTTATTGTTTCAAAAATCATAGCTCTCCCCTGTTTTTGTTATTATTTCCATTTTTTTGTATTCTATAAATATAAGCATTGATTTTTACCAAAAAAAATGCTAAAATAGCTTTGTTATTATTTCTTACATATCCATAGTTAGAAAGGGGAGTTTATATGATAGATATAAAATTTTTAAGAGAGAATCCAGAAATAGTAAAAGAAAATATTAAAAAGAAATTTCAGGATCATAAGCTATCGTTAGTAGACGAAGTAATCGAATTAGACAAAAAAAATAGAGAATTAACATTAAAAGGTGATGAGCTTAGAGCTTCCCGCAATTCGCTAAGTAGTCAAATAGGTAATTTAATGAGAGAAGGCAAAAAAGAAGAAGCAGAACAAATAAAAAGTCAAGTTCAACAAATAAATGCTGAACTTATTGATAATGAAAAATTAGAAGAAGAATATGGAAATAAAGTTAAAGAAATAATGATGAAAATTCCAAATATTATTCATGAGTCCGTTCCTATTGGAAAAGATGATAGTGAAAACGTTGAAATACAAAGATTTGGCGAACCAGTTGTTCCAAACTATGAAATTCCATTTCATGGTGAAATTTTGGAAAAACTTGGTGGAATAGATTTTGACTCTGCACGCCGTGTTGCAGGAAATGGCTTTTATTACTTAATTGGAGACATTGCAAGACTTCACTCTGCTGTTTTAACATACGCAAGAGATTTTATGATTAACAAAGGCTTTACTTATTGCATCCCTCCATATATGATAAGAGCTGATGTTGTAACTGGTGTTATGAGTTTCGAAGAAATGGATGCTATGATGTACAAAATTGAAGGCGAAGATTTATACTTAATTGGTACTTCTGAACATTCAATGATAGGAAAATTTAAGGGGCAAATTTTAAATAAAGAAAATTTACCATACACTATGACTTCTTATTCTCCTTGCTTTAGAAAGGAAAAAGGCGCTCACGGATTAGAAGAACGTGGTGTATATAGAATACATCAATTTGAAAAACAAGAAATGATAGTTGTTTGCGAGCCTGAAGATAGTTACAAATGGTATGACAAAATGTGGTCATATACAGTTGAATTCTTTAGAAGTATGAATGTTCCTGTTCGTACACTAGAATGTTGCTCTGGAGATTTAGCAGACTTAAAGGCAAAAAGTTGCGATGTTGAAGCTTGGAGCCCAAGGCAACAAAAATACTTTGAGGTTGGAAGTTGCTCTAACTTAACAGATGCACAAGCTCGTAGATTAGGCATACGTATTAAAGGTGAAAAAGGAAATTATTATGCACATACTTTAAACAATACAGTTGTTGCCCCACCTCGTATGTTAATTGCAATATTAGAAAACAATTATCAAGAAGACGGAAGTGTTATAATTCCAGAAGTATTAAGACCTTATATGGGCGGTACTGAAAAAATTAGTCCTAAAAAATAATAGCTTTTTATTTAAAGTACACTGTTTGAAAGGATTGTATAAATATGATAATAAAAAATCCACAATTTGAAGTATCTGCTGTAGCTCCTAAACAATATCCTCAAAATGAACTACCTCAAATTGTTTTAGTAGGAAAATCAAATGTTGGTAAGTCTTCGTTTATAAATACAATGGTCAATAGAAAAAAACTTGCTAGAACAAGTTCTGAACCTGGAAAAACAAGGCAAATTAATTTTTACAATATAGATAATATTTTTTACTTTGTAGATTTACCTGGCTATGGTTACAGTAAAATGTCAAAACAAGAACAAGCACGCGTAGGAAGCTTTATAGAAGAATATTTATCAAAAAGCAAAAATATTGCACTTATAATTTTTTTAATAGATATTAGACATTCACCTACTGAAAATGATAAATTAATGTACAGATATATAATTGACACAAATAGACCTTGTTTAGTGCTTGCAAATAAAGCAGATAAAATTGCAATAACAAAAGTAGATAATACCGTTCATGAATTGCAAAACTTATTGAATCCTTTAAAAGATATATTATTCCTTCCTTTTTCTGCTGAAAGAAAAATTTACACTGAAAAAGCTTGGGAAGAAATTGAAAAAATAGTTTTTGAAAAATAATTTTTATATATGAAAAATCCATCTTACCTTTAAATAGTAAGATGGATTTTTCCCATTTTTTATAAATTCTTTTTTAATATTGCTTTGCAACTGCTATGTGTATTAAAAAACTTGGCATTTATATGTTTCCCTCTTTTTCTTTCCATTTTAAGTATTCTTTATCTTCTTTTGATACCTTTTTTGTTATCATTTTTAAGGCCTTTTGCCTTTCCAAAGTAATTAAATGCCCACAACCTACACACCTTAATTTAAAATCTACTCCAACACGAGTTATTTCCCATAATTTGCTTCCACAAGGGTGCTCTTTTTTAGTTCTCACTATATCTCCAATTTCATATTCCATATATAATCTCTTTCCTTTTGTATATAGAGTAATATTTTCTTACAATCTAAAATTGTAGAAATTCTATAAAGCCTTAAGAGCTTTTTCAAATCTTGCTTTTATGCTATCTTTGCCTAAAACTTGCATTATTTCATACATATCTGGTGTGTTACTTCTTCTTGTTAACGCAACTCTTAAAACTGTACTTACATCACCTACATGGCCTGGCCACTTTTCTGGTTCTTTTTTCCATTCTTTTACTTCTCTTGCATAGCCTATTTCTTCTGCTAAATCTTTTATTTTGTCAAACCATGTTTGCTTATCATCATTTTCATTATAATATTTTTCAATATATAATTTTACAATTTTCTCTATAGTTTCTTTATCTTGTACTTTCTGATAATCATATTTTTCATCTATTCCATCGAATTTATCATCATACATATATATAATATTAGCTTTTACATCTGACCATTTTGAAATATCTTTTCTAGGCTTTGCATTGCCTCTTTCTATTCCAAATACTTTTAAAGCATACTCTTTATTTTCAAGCATTTGCTCTAGTTCTTTGTCATATACTTTTGCCCATTTCATTGCTTCATCATAAATTTGCTCTGCTGTATATTTTGAAATTACAGTCTTTGATATATCTAATATTTTTACAATGTCAAATAATGCTCCACTTACACTCATTTTACTTATTTGTAATTCAAAATCATCTAAAGAAGCATTTGGGTTTGCTTTTCTCCAACTTTCAAAATTAGAGTTTGCTATGTTTAATAAATATTCAATTACTGCTTCTTTTGGAATTCCTTCATCTGTGTAATAGCTTACTGCTGCCTCTGGATCTTTACGCTTACTTAACTTTCTTTTTCCGCCATCATCTTCCTTCATTATAGGAGCAATATGTGCATATTTTGGTGCTTTAAATTCTAACATTTGGAATAACTGCAAATGAATAGGTATTGAAGATAACCATTCATCTCCACGAATTACATGAGTAGTTTGCATCAAATGGTCATCTACAGCATGTGCAAAATGATATGTTGGAAGCCCATCTGCTTTTATTATTACTATATCTTGATCATTTTCAGGAAAGTCTACATTACCTTTTATTAAATCATGATGCTTAATTCTTTTTTCTTCATTTCCAGGTGATTTTAGCCTAACAATATACTCTTCCCCATTTTTTATTTTTTCTGCTGCTTCTTCAACTGAAAGATTTCTATATTTTGCCCATACTCCATAATAGCCTGGTCTTATTTTTGCCTTTTCTTGCTTTTCCCTCATTTCTTCTAATTCTTCTGTTGTTGCAAAACATGGATATGCTTTACCTTGCTCTAATAAGTGTTTAGCATAGGCCTGATATATATCTTTTCTTAATGATTGCTTATATGGACCATAATCTCCCTTTTCATTTACTTCATCTATCATTCCTTCATCTGGAGTTAAACCAAAATCTTCTAATGATTTTATTATTCCTATTACTCCATTTTCAACTTCTCTTTTTTGGTCTGTATCTTCTATTCTTAAAAATAAAACTCCATCTGTTTGCTTTGCTAATTTTTTAGCTATTGCTACTTGGTATAATGAACCTAAATGAACAAAACCTGTTGGGCTTGGTGCAAATCTCGTTACTATTGCTCCTTCTTTTAAATTTCTCTTTGCATATTTTTCTTCATAATATGATATAGGTTTTGCATCTGGAAATATTAAATTTGCTAAATCTTTATAATCCATATTTTTTCTCTCCTTTATAGTGTGC
>CANQDO010000055.1 GCA_947593355.1 uncultured Clostridia bacterium
AAAATACCAAAGTTAGCATGTAAATCTTTGCAAAATTCTTTACTAATTGCATATGTTTTTCCTGTACATATTGCAAAATGAGTGTTAGTTTTTTGCAAATCATTTATTGCTTTAATATTATCTTCTGGAATACAATGTTTATTATCCGTTATTGTACCATCCAAGTCACTTGCTATAAGTCTAATCATAATATTTGCCCTCACAACTTGTATATTTGCAATCTTACGTTTATTTACACTAAATAGAAGATTGCATAAGAAAATTTAATGTAAAGTTAATATATATTAAATTATGTTAAAAGTAAATATTATTTAACATATTATTCTTTAAAGTCCAAAGTTCTTTAGATAAATCTACATAGTATTGATGAGGATTTTCTAAACGTTTTACTTCATCCCAAAGTGTATTTAATTGTGATTTTGCATATTGAGCAATTTCATTTAAAGTAGGGGATTTATATATTAATTTTCCTCCTTCAAAAATTTTTTCTTGCAGAGGTTTTACAAAGTAATTTGTAAGGACTTTTTTCTTCCAAGGATTTTGAGGATCAAAAATCATATAATTATCATCAGGTATTTTCTCATCATAAAGAGTAATAACGTCAGCCATAGCTTTATTTGTAGCTTTATCATAAAAGCGATAAACTTTTTTGAAGCTTGGGTTAGTTATTTTAATAGCATTTTCACTGATTTTTATTTTAGGAGTAATAACTCCATCTTTTTCAGTTGCTACCAATTTGTATACGCCACCAAATACAGGATCACTTTTAGCAGTTATTAAATTTTCTCCAACACCAAAACTATCTATTTTTGCGCCTTGTTCAAGCAAAGAATCTATCAAGTATTCATCTAAAGAATTTGTAGCGCATATTTTACAGTCACTATAACCATGTTCATCCAAAATAGTTCTTACTTTTTTAGATAAATAAGCTAAATCGCCACTATCTAACCTAACAGCTTTTGGTCTAATGCCTTTTGGTTTTAGTACTTCATCAAATACTTTAATTGCATTAGGAAGACCACTTTCAAGCGTATTATATGTATCAATTAATAGAGTGCAATCATTTGGGTAAGTTTCAGCATAAGCCTTAAATGCTTCATATTCGCTATCAAAACTTTGAATCCAACTATGTGCCATTGTACCACTTGCAGTTACATTAAATTCTTTTGCAGAAAGGGTACAAGAAGTTCCAACTGCGCCACCTATTATACTAGCTCTTGCACCAGATACAGCAGCATCTACTCCATGAGCTCTTCTAGCACCAAATTCCATAACAGGAATGCCCTTTGCAGAATTTACAATTCTACTTGTTTTGGTTGCAATTAAACTTTGATGATTAATTGTAAGTAAAAGCATAGTTTCTAAAATTTGAGCTTCTATCATAGGAGCTTTTACTGTAAGTAAAGGTTCATTTGGAAATACGATAGTTCCTTCAGGAATAGCCCAAATGTCACCAGTAAATTTGAAGTTTTCTAAATACTTTAAAAAATCTTCTGAAAATTTATTTTGCATTCTCAAATATTCAATATCATCTTTTGAAAATTTTAAATTTTTAATATATTCAATAACTTGTTCAAGTCCAGCTACTATAACATAGCCACCATTATCAGGGATTTTTCTAAAAAATACATCAAAATAGGCAATTTGATTAGACATATTTTTTACAAAATATCCATTTGACATAGTGAACTCGTAGAAATCAGCAACTAATTCTAATTTATTATTCATAAAAATCATTCCTTTCATATACAAATGTTATTAATAAAATGATAATAACAGTATAATATTAAGTATATTGTTTGTCAATACAGTTTTGGAAAAAATGCATTCTTATTAAGTTGATACTTAAAAAAATATATGATATAATTTTAAAAAAATTTGAAAGTAGGTAAAAAATTGGATAAAATAGAAAGATATTTAGCTTATAATGGAAAAATAAATATAATTTGCATATCAACAAAAGAATTAGTAGAAAAGGCAAGGCAAATACATGACTTAAGTCCAGTAGCAACAGCAGTATTAGGAAGAACGCTTACAATGGGTGCAATTATGGGGGCAAATTTAAAAGGAGAAAACGACACTATAACAATACAAATAAAAGGAAATGGACCAATAGGAAACGTAGTTGTTGCAACTGACAGCAATGCAAATGTTAGAGGGTATGTAGGAAATCCACAAGTAGATGTACCATTAAGAGAAGATGGAAAACTTGATGTTGGAAAAGCTGTAGGAAAAGATGGATTTATATATGTAATAAAAGATATAGGGTTAAAAGATCCTTATGTGGGAATGTCAAAAATTGTTACAGGAGAAATTGCAGAGGATTTTGCAAATTATTTTTTCTCATCTGAGCAAAAAAATACGGCAGTAGCATTAGGGGTATTAGTTAATAAAGATGGAGTAAAATCAAGTGGGGGCTATATTGTAACTGCTATGCCAGATGCATCAGAAGATGAACTATTCATTATAGAAGAAAGATTAAAAGAAGCAAAGCCAATGAGTCAAATGTTAGATGAAAATATGAGTTTATTGGATATTGCAAAAGACATAACTGGTGATGTAAATATACAGGTAGTAAAGAGTAACTTAATACCAGAATATAAATGTAATTGTAGTAAAGAAAAAATGAGCAAAGCCTTAATTGCAATAGGAAAAGAAGAATTAAACAAAATAATAGAAGAGGATAAAAAAGCAGAGATAGTTTGTCATTTTTGTAATAAAAAATATGAATTTTCAGAAAATGAATTAAGAGAATTATTATAATGAGGAGGCAAAAAAATGTACTTAATAGTAGGGTTAGGAAATCCAGAGTCAGATTATTCAAACACAAGGCATAATATGGGGTTTAATACAATTAATAATTTGGCAGAGAAATTTGATATAAAAGTAAATAGAAAAAAGTTTGATGGTATATATGGAGATGGAATTATAGAAAACGAAAAAGTTATATTATTAAAGCCACAAACATATATGAATTTGAGCGGAAAATCTATAATACAATTTATTAACTTTTATAAATTAGAATTAGAAAATTTAATAGTAATATATGATGATATAGATGTAGAAAAGGGAAATATAAAGATAAGAAAAAAAGGTGGTGCAGGTTCTCATAATGGAATGAAATCTGTAGTACAAGAAGTTAATTCAGAAGATTTTGTTAGAGTAAGAGTTGGAATAGGTAGTCCAGAAGATAAAAGTGATATGATAAATTATGTTATAGGCGCAATTCCAGAAGAGGAAAAAATAGTATTAGATGAAGGCAGTAAGAAAGCATCAGAAGCGGTTGTAGAAATAATTAGAAACGGAATAGATTCGGCAATGAATAAATTTAATTAATATGAAAGTCAAAATAAAGGTGATAAAATTTATGCAAGAATTATTTATAATAAAAGAAAATGATAAAAAAATAATAACATTAATGGAAAATGGAAAAATACAAGAATATTATGAAGAGAGGGAAGACGAAAAGCATCTTGAAGGAAATATATATATAGCAAAAGTAAAAGATGTATTACCTGGCATGCAGGCTGCTTTTGTGGATATAGGAGAAGAAAAAAATACATTTATACATATAAAAGATATATTACCAAAGGCTAGTAACACTACAGGAAATAAAAATGAAGAGCTAGAAAAGTATGACATAAGGGATTATATAAAGTCAGGTGACAATATTTTGGTGCAAGTAAAGAAGGATGCAACTAATAATAAAGGTGCTAGAATAACAAAGTTTGTTCATATAGTTGGAAGATTTGCAGTATTAGTTTTCGGGAATAATTTTGTTACAATATCACAAAAAATAGAAGACGAAGGGGAGAAAAACAGATTAATAGATATTGCAGAGAAAAAATTAAAATCACTTAATATAAAAGATATGGGCTTAATAATTAGGACATCAGCGCAAGGAAAAAGCAATGAAGTTTTGGAAAAAGATATAGAAGGTTTGTTAGAAAAATGGAAAGATATAGTGGAACAAAGTAAAAATATTTCTGATAAACAAGTTCCAAAAGTTATACAAAAAAATGAAACAATAATACAAAAAATATTGTTAGATTTAGCTGATAATGAATTAGAAAAAATAACAGTTGATGACAAAGATATATACAATTTTGTACAGAAATATTTGAAAAGCATAGAAAATAGTCATATTAAAGTAGAAATTGTCGAAAATGAAAAATTGTTGGAAACATATGATTTAGAAGAACAAATAGAAAAATTACAAAATAGGAAGATATGGCTAAAGTGTGGAGGTTTTATTACTATAGATACAACTGAAGCCTTGACTGCAATAGATGTAAATTCTGGAAAATACACAGGTAAGGGTAATTTAGAACAAACAGTTTTAAAGGTAAATAAAGAGGCAAGTGAGGAGATAGCAAGACAATTAAGGTTAAGAGATATAGGTGGAATTATTGTAATAGACTATATAGACATGAATGAAGAAGAAAGTAGAAATTCAGTGATAAAGCAATTGCAAGATAGCTTAAAAAAAGATAGAGCAAAAACTCAAATTATGGGATTTACTAAATTGGATTTATTAGAAATGACAAGAAAGCATATGTTTAGTTAAGCTAAAAATGAAAATTGAAAGAACTAAAAAATACCAGAGATTGATGCAATAAATATAACTAATATAAAGAGATAGGAGAAAAGAAAATGAGAGAAGCAAAAGTATATGAAAATAATATGTATAAATGTGATATAAGAAGTGCAGAAAATTTAGAAAAAATATATGATGCTAGAAGGGAATGGACAAAAGGAATTTATAATTACGATAAGTTGTTAAGTAAAAATGAAATAGCAGAGTTATTAAGTGATAATTTAATAGCAGTAGAAGGTTTAGAAGAAATTAATGAAGAAGATTTGAAGAATATGAAATAAAAATTATAAGTTTAGATTGGTATACTTTAGTATATATTAATGGACGAAAAAATTTGAAATTTTTTCTTTTTTATATTGACAAATTATAGATTTAGGTATTATAATGATACTTGTACTTAAGCAAAGCCAGTTTAAATGCAGATGTGGCGGAACTGGCAGACGCACAGGACTTAAAATCCTGCGGGACTTACCTCCCGTGCCGGTTCGATTCC
>CANQDO010000056.1 GCA_947593355.1 uncultured Clostridia bacterium
CATTTTGTTTCGTTTCTCTACTAATTTTAGTTGAACTTGCATGAATATATAATTCTCCTCTATATGATGTTTTCCAACTTCTCGTTTCAACTTTTTTATTTCCATTTTTTATTAATGTTGCATAAGGTTCTGTTAAACTTAAAACTTTCATAGCACTTTTATTTCTCCTTTTGAAATTTAATTATAACTTGTCATATATTGCAAATCCTATGCCATTTTCTGTTTTAGCAAGTTGTTTTAAATATGAATTTCCTATAAAATATTTTGCAAAATTTACATTTGGCTCCCCTATTCCAAATGCACCTCCATGAGTTTCTGTAATATTTTCATTTGTTTGTTTTTCCATTATACATCAATTCCTTTCTTATTATTTTTATTTATATTCAACAATTTCTGATAAATTTTTTCTAGTACTGTGCATAGGTGAAGGTTTGCAATCTTCAGTCCTATATCCTAATGGAATAAGACATATTGGCTCAATATTTGCACCTAAATTAAATTCTTGTTTTAAAATATTCTTATCAAACATTTCTACCCATATATTATCTACACCTACATTTGTAGCTTCTAACATCATGTGAGTAGCCACTATACAAGCATCCATTTCATAAGTTGAATAATTATCTTTTGACCATGCAATATTTTTATCACTTGCAACAATCAAACAAACTGGTGCATTATATCTACATGGACTTGCTTTATCTATTTTCTCTAACCCTTCTTTAGATTTAACTACAAATATTTTTTGCGGTTGATTATTTTTGGCTGTAGGCGCTAGATTTCCTGCATCTAATATTTTATTTATTAGCTCATCACTAACCAAATCATTTTTAAATTTTCTAACTGCAAATCTTTCTCTAATAACTTTCTCAAATTCCATTTTTTAACCTCCATTTGTTTTGTTAATATATTTTAATAATTTAAACTATTAACCCAGTCTTTTACTTCACTTTCTGATGATCCAAGTCTTCTTCCATCTAACCAATTAACATTTTTATAATTGTTCTTAAAGTAACTAACGCTTGTAGTTATTGCAGAGCTTCCTGATGTGCAAAATGGAATAACGGTTTTTCCACTTAAATTAGATTCATCTAAAAATGTTAAAATTATTTTTGGTGCATTTCCCCACCATATTGGATAACCTAAATAAATTACATCATAAGGATCTGTATCAATAGTATTTGCAATTTCTGGTCTTGCAGAAGAATCATTTTGCTCTTTTGTTGCTCTGCTATTGTTATTGCTATAGTTTAAATCATCATTAGTATATTTTTGTTTTGGTTCTATTTCAATTAAATCTCCACCAGTTAGCTCTTTTATATATCCTGCAACTTTTCTTGTTGTTCCTGTTGCAGAAAAATAAATAATTGCAATATTATTATCAGATATTTCTCTATCTTCTGTACTATCTTCATTAACAGCATTTTCTTCTATACTTGCTACATTATTTTCTTCATATTTATTATTGTTTATATTTGCATTTGAATTTAGATTATTGTTATTATTAGCATTAATTAACCAAATACCAACACCTGCTGCAATTACAATAATTACAATAACTAAAGCTATTATCTTTTTAGTTTTCATTTAGACCTCCAATCCAATTTTTAATAAATTCCTGTGACTCATTACCTGTTAATCTCTTTCCTTCTTTCCAATTATATTCAGGATATTCATTTTTCAAATCTCTTTCGCATCCACTTATTCCAGTTCCTCCTGATGTGCAGAAAGGAATTAGAATTTTACCTGATAAATTCAAACTTTCAATAAATGTATTGATAATAGTAGGAGCTGTGTACCACCATACTGGAAATCCTATTAAAATAGTGTCATAATCATCTAATTTACTTACTGCTACTTCAATTTCTGGTCTTGATGATTTATCATTCATTTCTATACTTGACCTACTATTTTTGTCGTTCCAATTTAAGTCTTGTGATGTATAAGGCCTCTTTGCTCTAATTTCAAATAAATCTCCTCCTATACTATCTGCAATATTCTGCGCAACACCTCTTGTTACACCACTTGCTGAAAAATAAGTTACTAATACTTTACTCATAATAAATTACCTCTTTCTTATATATTTTTTCCTAATTTATAGGCTTCTTAATAATAGTTTTGAAGTATATTCCCTCCTTTACACTAATTTATAATAATTTTATTATACCTTCATACACCATTTCATATATTGAAAAAAATTTGAACGGAACTTCTGCATTTTTCATTGCTTCTTTTTGTTTGTCTGTAGCACGAGTATATGGATATATTCCATACATTAAAGGGAAAAATGAAAAAATAAATTTTTCTTTTTCTTCTTCTTTCATATTTTTAAAGAATTTGTCCAAGCACTTTTTTATTGCTTTTAATGATTCTCCATAACTTTTTTTAAAATCCACTAATTGCTCCATACGGCTATTTGCTTCCATATCATATAAGTTCATTGAAAGCAATTTTAATAACTTTTGCCTTTTTTCAATACTTTGTGCTATTTTTTTTGCAAACTCTGCTTTTTCTAATTTTTCATTTTTAGTATATATATTTTCTAAATCTTTTAACCATCTTTCATATTCCCTTTTTAAAAGGGCTAAAAATATTTCTTCTTTTGTTTGAAAATAGTTATATATAGAAGGTCTTGAAAATGTAGTTTTTTCACTTATATCTTTTAGAGTTATTTCTTTAAAACTTTTTGTTTGATATAATTCTTCACAAGCATTTATAATTTCATCTTTTCTTTCATCTGGCGATTTAACTTCCATTTCTTTATCTCCTTTTTTTAAAGGCTTTTTATAATATTAATTGTATTCATTGTATTTGGAAATCCTATATAAGGCAAACATTGTAACATAGCTCCTAATAATTTTTCTTTTGAATTCCCTACTTTTATATTTCCAATCACATGAGCTTTTATTTGAGTATCTGCCCCTATTGTTGTTAAACCAACTAATACAAGTAATTCTCTTGTCTTTATATCTAGCCCTTTTCTTGTATAAAAATCTCCAAAACCAAACTCTGTTAAATATTTTGGTATTTCTGGTACATCAGGATATTTTTCTTTTATTTCATCTCCATATATTGGATTTTGAATATTAAATCCTTCCTCAAATCTTGTTTCATCTGTTACTGTTCCCATGTTTTCTAATGGTAGCTTAATTTCTCTTGATTTAAAAACTTCATTCATGTTACTTCCTGCATTTAATGTTCGTGGGAACCCTATAAAAGGTGCCAACTGATAAATAGTTTCTCTTACTTCTATAGGTGTAGCTCCTACATTTAGTGCTGCATTTATATGTGCTGATAATTGTGGTAAAGTTTGTAATACTGCTAAAATTGTTACTGTAATTAATTCTCTTTCTTTCATATCTAGCTCTTTGCTACTATGAAATACATCTCCAAATATAAATCTTCTTAAAATTTCCATAAGTTCATGATCTATTTCCTTATTTGCATCTGGTAATTCTCCAAATAATTTGTTAAAAACTTCTTTGCTTTCTTCAAAACGATTCATTTTTATTCTCCTCTCTGACACATTGTCAGTATCATAATATATTATCTTTGACACAATGTCAATGTGTTTTTGAGAAATTTTTGAATGAAACCTAATCAATGATTTCTACACTATTCTCTTCTTTAAAATAACACTCTTCTCTTAATGCATATTTCAATACTTCTTTTAATTCTGTTTTATCTGTATACCATTTTATTTCATTTACAAATTCATCTAAATTGCACCATTTATAATCTATAGATTCTTCATTTAATACAACTTTTCCATTCTTTACCCTAGAAAAATAAACATATTCTATACATTTTTTTCCTAAAGAATAATACTTAAATATCCAATTTAAATATTTAATACTTTCTACTTGTAGCCCAGTTTCTTCTTTTATCTCTCTTTGAACAGTCATTTCTTTACTTAAATCTGTATTTTCACATCCACCAGTTACAACATACCAAAAACTTTCTTTAAATTGAGAATCATTTTCATTTCCCTTTAATAATAATAATTCGTTATTTTTGTTTACAATAAATGTTAAAATTTTATCCATTATATTCATCTCCATTATATATATACATATTTCAATAAAAATTTGGGTAATTTTTGGGTAATCTACCTCCAAAAGTGCTCATTTTTGACCATTTTTACCACTTTTTCGAAGAAATTAAAAATCGCTGTATTCCTTGATTTAGAAGGATTACAGCGATTTTACAATTTTAATCTGGCTCCTCTTGTTGGACTCGAACCAACGACCTATCGGTTAACAGCCGAGCGCTCTACCAACTGAGCTAAAGAGGAA
>CANQDO010000057.1 GCA_947593355.1 uncultured Clostridia bacterium
GCAAATGGTGTGCTTTTTCTTGAACCTTTAAATCCAAGTTCTCCAGCACTTGCCCAAGAAATTGCATTTCCTTGAACATCTGTTATTGTAACTATAGTATTATTGAATGTAGAATGAATATGAGCCATTCCTCTTTCAATGTTTTTTCTATCTCTTCTTCTAGTTGTTGTTCTTTTTGTTACAGCTTTTGCCATTTAGGTTTACCTCCTCTTTTTTGTACTTTTAATTTTTTATTATTTTAACTTTTCATATTAATTTGCTTTTTTGCTTTTGCTTACTAATTTTCTAGGTCCTTTTCTTGTACGAGCATTAGTTTTAGTTCTTTGTCCTCTTACTGGAAGACTTTTTCTATGTCTAATTCCTCTGTAGCAACCTATTTCTGTAAGTCTTTTAATGTTTAAAGCTACTTCTCTTCTTAAGTCACCTTCAACTACTATTCCTTCCATAGCTTTTCTTATTGCTTGTTCTTGATCTCCAGTTAAGTCTTTAACTCTAGTATCTGGATTTACTCCAGCATCTTTTAATATTTTTTGAGAAGTTGGTAGACCTATTCCATATATATATGTAAGTCCTATTTCTACTCTTTTTTCTCTAGGTAAATCTACTCCTGCTATACGAGCCATTTTTTTAGCACCTCCAAATTTTTATTTTATTAATTGTTTGTCTCTTTTTGAAATATAAAAGGTGAAATGCATTGGGAGCTACCCCAATCTTTTAATTTCTCATAGACATGTATATAAACACAAATCTGATTTATAAGTTTTTATAAAACTTACAGCCGCTCAAGACTTGTGCTAATATCTAAATTATTTTTAATTACCCTTGTCTTTGTTTGTGTTTAGGGTTTTCGCATATAACTCTGATGACACCTTTTCTTTTAATTACTTTGCATTTTTCGCACATTTTCTTTACTGATGGTCTTACTTTCATTACTATTACACCTCCTGTAATTAATAACCTAACATAATTTTAATTAGCTTTTAAGTAATTTATATAACACTTATTGGGTTTATTAGCATTATATTTATTTTGCCCTCCAAGTTATTCTGCCTCTAGTCAAGTCATATGGAGAAAGCTCTACTCTTACTTTATCTCCTGGTAATATTTTTATATAATTCATTCTTAATTTACCAGAAATATGAGCTAATATTTGATGTCCATTTTCAAGTTCTACTTTGAAATTAGTATTAGGTAATGTTTCAACAACAGTTCCTTCTACCTCTATAACATCCTCTTTTGACATTTAAATTTCATTCCTTTCGATTTATTAAAATCGCATAAATAGCTATTTTGGGTTTAATAACTATTTTCCATTTTTACTGATTTTTTCTTAAAAAATCAGTGTGTGTACATAATTTTTATAGTTCTACACACAATGGCTAGTATAGTATATAATATTTTTATAAGATTGTCAATATTTCTGGCTCATTTTCTGTAATTAAAATTGTATTTTCATAATGTGCTGCATTACTACCATCTTCTGTTATTATTGTCCAACCATCATCTAATTGCAAAATACCTTCTCCGCCGTATATAACCATAGGCTCTATTGCAAGTGTCATGCCAGGTTCCAGCCTTATTCCTCTACCTTCTTTTCCGTAATTTGGAATTCCTGGATCTTCGTGCATTTGCCTTCCTATACCATGTCCTTGAAATTCTTTTACAATACTAAATCCATTTTTCTTTACAAATTCACCTATTGCATGTGATACATCACCTAATCTATTACCTTTTTTTGCATATTTTATTCCCTCAAAAAAGGATTGTTTTGTTATATCTATCAATCTTTTAGTTTCACTATCTATTTTCCCTACAGCATATGTTCTTGCGCAATCCCCATTAAAACCATTTTTATATGCTACTAAATCTACACTTACAATATCTCCATCTTTTAAAATAACGTTTTTAGATGGTATTCCATGTATTATTTCATCATTAACAGATGCACAAATTGAACCTGGAAATGCAGGTACCCCTTTTACTCCACTTGGATAGCCTTTTTCTGCTGGAATAGCTCCGTTTGCTCTCATTGTATTTTCTGCTATTTTATCTAACTCCCATGTTGATATTCCAGGCTTTATAGCTTCTTCTATTGCTTTTTGTGTTAAATATGCTACTTTACATGCTTCTCTCATTTTTTCTATTTCTTGTTTTGATTTTATTGTTACCATTAATTTTTCCTTCCTTTTCTCTGTAATCTTTATTTTTAAACAGCTCTAAAAATCTATTTTTTGAATACACCTTAAAAAAAATTTACTTTGTCCTACAAAATTTATTTTTTGAATGCATCTTAAAAATTTTTTTGTCCTACAAAATCTATTTTTTTGAATTTACTTCTAAAAAATTTTTCTTTACATTATCATATCTATTTTTTAGAACCGTTCCAAAAAATTTTCCACTTCTTTTGCTACATCTTCTGAAGTTTTTCCTGAATGTAAATTTAGTTTTACAGCATACAATAATTGTTGCGATTTATAATAATCTGTTAATTCTGCTGAAGTTTCATAATAACTTTGCAATCTTTTTTTCACAGTTTCTACATCGTCATCTTCTCTTTTTTCTAACTTACTACCACAAACATCACAAATTCCCTCTTGTTTTGGTGGCTTAAATTCTAAATTATATACTTCTCTACAATCTTTATTTGTGCAAACAAGCCTTTTTACTATTCTATCAATTATATCTTTATCTAATAAATCTAATTCTATTGCAATATCTACCTTTTTATTTTGTTTTTGCAAAAAGTTATCAAGTTCTATTGCTTGACTTTTCGTTCTTGGGAAACCATCTAATATTACACCTTCTTGGCAATCTTGCTCTAATAATCTTTTTTCAACCAACTTTATGGCTAAATTATCTGGAACTAAATTACCTTTTGATATATACTCATCTATTTCTTTTCCTATATTTCCAGCTTTTTTCACATAACTTCTAAATAATTCTCCGCTAGATACATGGGGTATTTTTAATTTTTTTGATAATAAATTTCCAACTGTACCTTTGCCAGATCCTGGCTTTCCTAACATCACTATATACATTAATTTATCCTCCCATTTACATTATAATAGTTTATAATATTTTTGCATAAAAAACAAGTAAACAGTAATATTTTTTCCTATATTTAAAAATTTACTCTTTAAAGTACATTTTAAAAGTTGATTTACTCTATAGCTTATGCTATAATGTTCACAAATTGTAACCTAGTACACTTCTAATTCAACTGAAAGGAGTAATATAAATAATGGATACTCGGCAAATTTTAAAGTATTTTCCATCCAAAGATATTCCAGCAACTTTCTTTAATGATGCTAATTTAAACTTTGACATGATTTTTCCCGAAGATGAAGGAATTATAGTATACAAAGGAAACTTATGTGGATTCTATCTATATGATGGATCTCTCATACTTCCTACACAATTTGATTCTATTTTTCCCGATTTTAAAGGAATTATAGCACGTAAAAACAAATTATATGGATTTTATTCTTACGATGGCAAAATGGTTGTTCCTACTGAATTTCAAGCAATAAACCCTGTATTCGAAGGAATAATTGTGTATAATAACGCACTATGCGGATTTTATTCCTACGATGGAAAGCTTATTGTACCTGTACAATTCGATGAAATCAGACTTGATTTGAAAGCAATTACAGTTTATAAAAATAATTTGCAAGGCTTATATTCATATAACGGTAAATTTATCGTTCCATGTGAATTTGCAAACATTGTATATCATAATCCTGAATTCATTCAAGTTCAAGTAGAAAATGGAACATGGAAAGTTTATACTTCCGAAAATGACATTATTAAATAAAAACAACATTATTAAAAAATAACTTTATTAAATAGAGAATTCTTATTTAGAGTTCTCTATTTTATATTAAAATATTTATATAAAGTTGACTGCTTATGTCAATTATGCTATAATATTGACAAATTTTATTACATGTTATGATCTATTTCAATTGAAAGACATCTGGTAAAATGTCAAGATAAAATTAAAAAATATTTTAATTTTTTTTAAGTACATTGATAATAAAAAGAG
>CANQDO010000058.1 GCA_947593355.1 uncultured Clostridia bacterium
CGAGAAAAGTAGACAATAAGCCTAAAAATAGCAAAAAATAACTAAAAAAATATTAAAAATACTATTGCAAATAATTGATTTTATTGTTATGATGAAATAGAAACATACTATAAAAAATGGGGTATAAATTATGATAGAATTTAGGAATGTAAGTAAAACATATAGTACAGGCACAGAAGCCGTACATAATGCTAACTTTAAAATAGAAAAAGGAGAATTTGCATTTTTAGTAGGAAGTTCAGGTTCAGGCAAATCTACCTTAATAAAAATGATATTAAAAGAAGAAAATCCAACTTCAGGAAATATAATAATAAATGGCAAAGATACAACATATTTAAAACCTAAAAGAGTGCCATTCTTAAGAAGAAGTATGGGAGTCGTTTTTCAAGACTTTAGGCTATTGCCAGATAAAACAGTATACGATAATGTAGCGTTTGCAATGTATATAGTAAGGGCTACTCCAAAACATATAAGAAGGCAAGTTCCAATGGTATTATCTTTAGTTGGGTTAAGTGGAAAGGCTAAAATGTATCCAAACGAATTATCTGGAGGAGAGCAACAAAGAGTTGCGTTAGCTAGAGCTCTAGTTAATAATCCATCTATGTTAATTGCAGACGAGCCTACAGGAAACTTGGACCCAGATACAGCATGGGACATTATGACTTTATTAAATGATATAAATATGAGAGGAACAACAATAGTAGTAGCAACACATGCAAAAGAAATAGTAGATAGAATGAAAAAAAGAGTTATACATATTGATAATGGTATTATCGATAGAGATGATAAAAAAGGTGGTTATGATAGTGAGGTATAATGTAATAGGATATTTAATATCAGAAGGTTTTAGAAATGTACTAAAAAATAAAAAGTCTACGATTGCCTCTTTTATGATTATGTGTGCAACAATGCTTATATTTGGTTTATTCTTCTTAGTAGGAGAAAACGTAAATTATATGATGCAAAGCTTGGAAAAAGATCAAGGTATGGTAGCTTATATGAAAAAAGATGTTACTGAAGAGCAAATGAAAGAGGTTGAAGAAAAAATAAAGGAGATACCATATGTTGCTAAAACTACATATAGATCAGTAGAAGATGGCTTTAATTCAATGGTAGAAATATTTGGGCAAAGGTTAATGGAAGCATATGAAGGGCATAATCCTTTAAAACCAGGCTATATGGTAAATTTAACAGAGTTAGACAAATCAGATGAAGTTAAGGCTCAAATAGAGCAAATAGAAAATGTAGAAAATGTAGAGATGGATAGTGCTGTTATACAAACATTACTAAATGTAGCAAATGGTATTAAAATAATATCAGCAGGTATTTTAGCTTTACTTATTGTAATATCAATATTTATAATAGCCAATACAATAAAACTTACAGTACATGCTAGAAGAAAAGAAATTTCAATAATGAAGTATGTTGGTGCGACAAATGGATTTATAAGGTGGCCATTTATAGTAGAAGGTATTATAATAGGAATAGCAGCAGCAGTGTTGTCAATAGTTATATTAGGATTAGGCTATAATGCAATAGTAGGTCAAATTACTACTTCAATAATAACATCAATAGCAGGTATAAAAATGCTAACATTTTCAGAAGTATTTCCATTAGTAATTACAGTATATTTAGCATTGGGAATAGGAATAGGTGCATTAGGAAGTATAATATCAATGAGAAAATATCTTGAAGTTTAGTTTTTTATAAAGTATCGAAAGAAGTTTAAAAATATCAAAAGAAGGAAAGGTAAAAATACTATGAAAAGAAAAATTGTATCGATTTTATTAGCATTAATATTAATACAAAGCACAGTAACATATACTGTATATGCTTCATCATTAGCAGACTCATTAAGGGCTGAACAAGAAAAAATAAAAACTGAAATAAACGCAAGTAAACAGGAAAAGGATAAGGTAGATGGACAGATATCAGCAGAACAGAGTCAAATACAGCAATTAGATGCTAGTATTTCTGTTAGTGAACAAGAAGTAAAAAATTTAGAAATACAAATATCTGAATTAGAAGCATCAATATCTCAAAAGCAAAAAGAAATGGATGAAAAACAAAAAGAATATGATACAAATTTTGAACTTTTTTCAGAAAGATTAGTTGTTATATATGAAACAGGAAACATATCATTTTTAGACGTTTTATTTGGATCAGCAGATATGTTTGAGTTTATAACTAATTACCATGCATTGTCAGAGTTGGCAAAATGGGACATGGATTTATTAGATAGTTTGGAAAGCGAAAAACAAGAATTAGAGCAAATTAAAAAGGATTTAGAAGAAGATAAAGCACAATTAGATACTGCAAAAGCAGATAAAGAAGCCAAAATGAATAGTTTAAAAGCAGCAAGAAATGAAAGGGCACAAAAAGTAAATAGCTTGTCAGCAGAAAGCAAACAGTTACAAGCCGATATAGATGCACATAATGCAAAACTTGCACAAAATGAAGCTTTAATAGCCAAAGAATTAAAAAGAATAGAAGAAGAAATGAGAAATAAAAATGGAGGTAACGGAACAGCAGGCTTACATTTTGATGGAAGTTTTATATGGCCATGTAATAACAAATATATTACTTCAACAGTAAAGAATAGATGGGGAAGAAAACATAAAGGAATAGATATAGGGGCATCTTATGAAAATGTATATGCTTCAGCTTCAGGTTATGCATATACTCTTGAAAATCCTACTGGATACGGACATTATATTATAATTATTCATGGAAGTGGTTACATGACTTTGTATGGACATTTAAATGCATTTAAAGTTTCTTATGGACAGTATGTATCACAAGGACAAATTATTGCTCAATCAGGAAATACAGGTTCAAGCCAAGGAGCACATTTACATTTTGAAATAAGGAAAGCAAGTTCAATTTCTAATTTCTTTAATGTAGGTCCATTAAATCCATTAGATTATTTACCAGGAGGTTACACATTGGCACCTGGTGCAACAACAGAATCTTAAAAATAGAATGTTTTAAAGGAGTAAATAATCTCATTTAAAACAAAATGAATTAGGAGGTGTAAGCATACGAAAAATCAATTAATAAAAGTTATATCTATAATATTAGTTATAAGTATGATAATATGCTTATACCCTAATATTGTGGTAAATGCAACAAACTTAAATGATAAGCTTCAAGAAAATCAAGAAAAACAAGAAGAAGCACAGCAAAAGTTGGAATATATTACAGAAGAGTTAACAGATGCAGTAGTAAAAGTACAAGAATATGACGATGAAATAAGGCAAGCAGAACAAGAAATTGCAGATTTAAATACAAAACTTTCTTCATTAGAGGAAAAAATAGAAGATTCTACTAAAGAATTAAACAACAAACAAAAAGAATATGAGGAAAATAAAACTCTTTCAGAAGAAAGATTGGTTGCTATGTATGAAGCTGGAAAAACAACATATTTAAGTGTATTACTAGAAGCAACAGATATAGTAGATTTTATTACAAAATATAGTTCACTTGAAGCCCTAATACAAAGTGATATAGATTTATTAGATAAAATCCATCAAGAAAGGGAAGAAATTGAAGCAAGTAAAAATGCTTTGGAAGATCAAAAATCTGAATTAAAGCTTTTAAGAGCAAAAAGAGAACAAACATCTATAATAAT
>CANQDO010000059.1 GCA_947593355.1 uncultured Clostridia bacterium
TATTACTGTTCCATTTTCTACATATGGTAAAAGAGCATCTTGTTGCAACTTATTAAATCTATGAATCTCATCTATAAATAAAATGCATTTTCCACTTGGATTAAGTAAAGTATTTTCTGCATTTGCAATAGCGTCTTTTATATCCCCTACTCCTGATGTAACTGCATTTAATTTTATAAATTTGTATTTAGTTGTATTACTGATAACTTTTGCTAGAGAAGTTTTTCCACATCCAGGAGGTCCCCACAAGATTATACTAGATAATCTATCTGCTTTTATTGTTCTATATAATATTTTATTTTCTCCCAAAATATGTTCTTGTCCAACATAATCATCCAGCGTTTTTGGCATCATTCTGTATGCCAAAGGTGTATTTAAATCCATATTAACTTGCCTCTTTTAATATTTTATTTTTTATTGTTATATTTTGTTTTTATCCCTTTATGTTATTCATAATTATAGTTTTCAATTTTTATGATAAATTTTTTAAACATAATTTAATAATTTCTTCTACTGAAAGTCCGTTTATATCTATCTCTTTTAAAACATTTTCTATATCTTTTCGTGTATAACCTAGTACTTGTAAAGCATCTTGTGCATCCTTTGCATTTCCATCTATTTGAATTTTTTCTTCTTTGTCCTCTTCATCTTGTTCACTAGCTTTGATTTTATCTTTTAACTCTAATATAATTCTTTGAGCTGTCTTAGCACCTATTCCCGGCAATTTTTTCAAAGTATTTACATCATTTGTAATAACTGCTAAAGCAAATTTTGATGGTAATATATTTGAAAGAATTTTTAAAGCAGATTTAGAACCTATTCCCCCAACACTAATAAGTAATTCAAACATTGAAAGTTCTTCATAGCTTAAAAATCCATATAAATTTATATCGTCTTCTGAAACTCTCAAATATGTATATATCTTTGTTTCTTCATTTAAATTTAATTTTTGAAGAGATGTATCTGACATTGAAACTTTATATCCTATCCCATTTACATCAATAACTATATAATTATCTTTTTTTAATTCAATTGTTCCTTTTAAGTGATTTATCATTTTATTCTTGTATGAAACCCCTTTCTTATAATCATATATTTTGCATATATCCATGTATTTAATATATCATGTATTTTAACATTTAAACATTTGTTTGTAAATATATTTTTTTCATTTTTTGTATATTTTTTGTAGAACTGGAAATATTAACTATAAATTTATTTAGGAGGTTTGACATATGGGAATTGAAAAACATATACAAGTTACAGGAAAATCAACCGTTTCTTGGAAGGATGCAATAGTTCAAACTGTTGAAGAAGTAGCCAAAACTATTAATTTTGTAACTTCAGTTAAAATTATTGAACAACGTGCAAAAATCACTGTAAATAAAATTACGGAATATTATGTTGATTTAGATATTACATTTATGGTTGAACAAAAACAATAATAAGATTGTTTTGAATTTTTTAATCAAATTATTTGACTATTTTTTAGTACTTAGATTATTTTTAGAAAGGATGGTTAATAATTATGAATCCAACAGATTCACCTAAAGAATATAATGAATATGTAAAAAAGAAAGCACCTAATTCACCTATTTTAAAAGATTGCTTTAATGCATTTTGGGTTGGTGGTTTGATTTGTTGCATTGGCCAATTAATCTTTTTCTTTTGTAAGTATAAAGGTCTTGACCAAACCAGTTCTTCTACAATAGTATCAATTTGTTTAATAGCATTAGCGGTATTTTTAAGCGCTATTAATGTATTTAATAGAATTGGTAAATTTGCTGGTGCTGGTTCTCTTATTCCTATCACAGGTTTTGCTAATTCAATTGTTTCTCCTGCTATGGAATATAAGTCTGAGGGTTATGTTATGGGAGTTGGTGCAAAAATGTTTACTGTTGCAGGTCCTGTTTTAGTTTATGGTATTTCTGCATCAGTAATTGTAGGATTAATTGCCTGCTTCTTTATATAATATAATTTTAAATTTGAAATCTTACTTAAATATTATGATAATTGCTAATTAAGATTTAAAATCAAAAATTATTTATTCTACACTAATTTTAAAATTTTATGAAAGGATGATTTTAATGAAAAAATTAGGAAAACAAACTTTACAATTAGATAATAAGCCTAGTATTTTAAATACTGCTAGTATAGTTGGTCCTAAAGAAATGAATGGTCCTCTTGCTAAATATTTTGACAAATGTGTTGAAGATGAATTTTGGGGTGAAGCTTCTTGGGAAAAAGCAGAAAGTAAATTTATTAAAGAAACTGTAAGTACAGTATTAGGAAAAGCAGACGTTTCTAGTCAAGACATAGATTATGTATTTGCAGGTGACTTATTAAATCAATGTATTTCATCTAGTTTTGGTATTAGAGACAGCAATATGCCTTTTTTTGGGTTATTTGGAGCTTGCTCTACATTTGTTGAAGGTTTATGTTTAGGTTCAGTATTTATGGAAACAGGGGCTTGTAAAAATATATTATGTGCTACATCTAGCCATTTCTGTAGTGCTGAAAAACAATTTAGATTTCCACTAGAACTAGGAAATCAAAGAACTCCTACAAGTCAATGGACTGTTACAGGTTCAGGTGCAGCTATTCTTGGAAAAAAAGACTCTGGACCTTATATCACTCATGTTACACCAGGAATGATTGTTGACCTTGGAATAAAAGATGCTAACAACATGGGAGCTGCTATGGCGCCGGCTGCTTTATCAACACTTTGTGCACATTTTGAGGATACTGGAAGAAGTCCTGACTACTATGATGCAATAATCACTGGAGATTTAGGATATCTTGGAAAAGATATTTTAATAGATTTAGCAAAAACAAAAGGCTATGATATTGCATCTAACTACAATGATTGCGGTGTT
>CANQDO010000060.1 GCA_947593355.1 uncultured Clostridia bacterium
CTTGTTACACTTAAGTGCTAGCATTTGTGCTTGTAAACTCAAGTGTAACAAGGTCTTCTGTAACAGATACTAATTTAAAATCTGTTACTGAAAGTTTATAATCAGTTTGCATTAATAATTCGTGTTTTTCTGATAACCATGTACCTTTGTTAGCTTCATCATTTTTATTTGAATCTAAATCATATTTAATTTCAATTTGAATATTATAAGTTGCAAACTCATCTAATTCTCCTAAATCCACTTCATTAGCTTGTTCTTGTTTTAAAAATGTTTCTTGTCTTTCTGTTCCATCTTCATGTGTAATAATAATTCTACCACTTACAAACGCATCATCGTCATCTTTTATTTCAAAATGTAATATAGGTTTATTTTCTACAAAGTGAATATAATCATTTGTAACCTCTGGAACATCTTTTAATACTTCTATTTCAGTTGAATGAACAACTTCTATACTATCACTTTCATATATAATTTCTGTTGCTTCTAAAGCTACCTTTCTACTTTGTGGTATATTTTCTGTTGGTGCCTTCATACTTACTTTATAAACTCCATCTTCTACCTTTGTTACTGTAAGTGCTACACCATTTATACGAATTTGTTTTACATCTTCATCTGTGTTATCTTCTATAGTATATGTAATTTCAATGTTTCCACCTTTAGCAACATAATAATCTGTAGGTACACTTTCAGTTATCGTTGCTTCTATTGGATTTTGTATTTCTCCTTTTACTTCTATTTCATAAGTTTTACTTATTTTACCTAATATTTCGTCTCCTAAATCATATATTCCTTCTATTTCAACTACATATTTTCCTGAATCACTTATTTTTAAATCTCCAGAATGTATGTCTTCTAATGTTTTTTCTTCTACTATTTCTCCACTTTCATCTTTTACTCTTACAATTACATTTTTAATTGCATTATCTGTATCTGTTATTTCAATATCAATATGTACCTTTCCATTATTGAATTGTATATCTGCTCCACCAATAATTGGTTTCTCTTTTAGGTATATATATTGCATTTCTTGATTTATGTCATAACTTACACCATTTTCTAATACTGCTGATTTAATTAATATAGAATTGCTTCCTTTTTCTCCTTTTGGCAATATTGCTGTATATTTTCCATTTTCATCTTTTTGAACTGGATATTCAACATCTTCAATTATTATTCCTCTTACATCATAATATGAATCATAATCATTTTCAAAAGATAGTATTAAATCATCTTCTGCAGACACTTTCTTTGTTATTTCCATATTTTTGTTAATAAATCCATAATCTCTTGAAAACTCTAAATTGCCGTTTCCATCTCCGAAAGATTCACCTATAAAATCTTCTTCTTTTTCAAAATCATCTGCTAAATTTTCGCTAAAATAGTTATGGTCTAAATCATAATCTATATTAAACTCATAATGATAAGTTTTTCCATCTTCTAATTCTACAGTAAATTTATTTTCACCTACATGGATTTCTCCTGCTTTTGATTTATATACTTCATTTCCATTTTCATCTTTAATAATAAATGTACCATTTTTGAATGCTCCATCTGGATCTTCTACATTAAAGCTAATTTCTGGTTTTTCTTTCTCACTGTCTATTTTAAAGCCTTCTACTTTTGGTTGATCTTTTAAAACATCTATCATTATACTATAATTTGTTTCAATTTCTTTATTATTATCTAATTTTATTTTTGTAATAGTAAGTTCGTGAACTTTTGCTTCATTTGGTGCAAGTAGTTTTACTCTATAATGATTATTTTCTTGTTCTATTGTATTTGTATCTATTGTTTTAATTTTAATTGGTAAAATACTTGCTAATCTTATAGTTGAACTATTTACCTTTTCTACATCGTAGAATTTTCCTCCTATTTCTACTGCTTCTACTTCTGTATAAGGTGTTACATCAATATATAAATTTAAAGTTAATTCTTCTCCTTTTTTAGGTGTAACTGTACTTATTGTTCTATTATCAATTTTTGCACCTGAACTTTCTGGGTTATCCGGCGTGCTTGGATTGTCTGGGTTATCTGGTGTGTTTGGATTATCTGGATTATCAGGTTTAGAAGGTTCATTCGGATTTTGTGGATTATTAGGATTGCTTGGTGTATCCGGTTGTGTTGGATTATTTGGTTTATCTGGATTAGTTGGTTGATTCTGGTTATTACCACTATTATTGTTATTATTATTGCTATTGTTATTATTACTATTGTTGCTATTTCCACTGTTATTATTGTTGCTTCCTGAACCATTAACATTTGCATTATGATTTTGATTTCCAGCTTGCTGTGTAGATGAACCAACATCTCCAATTGAGATATCTCCATCATTATTTAAATCTTTATCATTAACATCTTCATCTTCCTCTGGATTTTTTATTTCTAATAAATACTCTATAATATTCTTAACATCATCATAATCTACTTGTCCATCTTTATTTACATCTGCACTTTTTGTAAATAAGAACATTACTGTTGGTATTAACATCAGAATTAAAATCACTATTAATATAATTGTAATAGTAATTCTC
>CANQDO010000061.1 GCA_947593355.1 uncultured Clostridia bacterium
TTTTTTTATCTTTTATTTTTTTATTATGAATTGTTCTTTATTTTTTTATTTTTAATTTTTAATTTTTTTATAATATTTTTTTTATATTTTTATTATTTATTTAATTATTTTCTACCTAATTTATAATTTTTAATTTATAATTTATTTAATTTTATTTTTATATTTTTTTATTTTTTGAATAAATTTATTTTTTTCACACATAATATTAGCATAAGGTTAATATTAGCCTAACGAAGAGTAATATAAGATTTAATTTATATAAAGTTTTATATTATTCGAGCAAAGATATATTATAGTGTAAGTAACCCTTATATTATAATATGTCGGCGATGTAGAATATATTATGTGTATGCAAGCTATATTTTTACTTTTTATTTTTTCATTTTTATTTTATTAATATATGGTTAAATTATATGTATTATATTTGAGTTAAGATTATATTTATATATTATAATGGTTGTTATTAGTCCTATTATGGATGAATATGGTTATTATGTATGTACTTGTAGTCGAGCAACTGATTTATATATATGGTGTATTGCTTATTTATACAGTAATGTATATTAGGTGAGTAATTATATATATAAGTTTTAGCTGAAAGTTAATACTAGCCTTATACGATAATAACTAGTAGAGACATTTCTCTACTAGTTATTAATTTTACATATTATATTATTTTATTTTTATATATCTAAATTTTTAACATATTTTGCATTTTTCTCTATAAATTCTCTTCTTGGTTCTATGTCATCTCCCATTAATACTGTAAATATTTCATCAGCTTTTATTGCATCTTCCATTGTTACTTTTACTAAAATTCTATTTGCTGGATCCATTGTTGTTTCCCATAATTGTTCTGGGTTCATTTCACCTAGACCTTTATATCTTTGAAGTCCTAATTGGTCTCTTTCTATTCCTTTTTCTGCTAATTCTTTATATGCTCTATCTAAATCTTCATCTGTATAACAGTATACATCCTTCATTCCTTTTTTTGATAATTTATATAATGGTGGTTGAGCTAAATAAACATTTCCATTTTCTATTAATGGTCTCATATATCTAAAGAAGAATGTTAATAATAATGTTCTAATATGTGCTCCATCAACATCAGCATCTGCCATTATTATTACTTTTCCATAACGAATTTTGCTTATGTCAAAATCTGATCCTATTCCTGCTCCTACTGCTAAAATTACTGGATTTAATTTGTCGTTTCCATATATTTTATCTGCTCTTGCTTTTTCAACATTAAGCATTTTTCCCCATAATGGTAGTATTGCTTGGAATTTTCTGTCTCTACCTTGTTTTGCACTTCCTCCTGCAGAATCTCCCTCGACTATATATACTTCACATTCATCTGGATTTTTGCTACTACAGTCTGCTAATTTTCCTGGTAATGTTGTTGTTTCTAATGCTGATTTTCTTCTAACTAATTCTCTTGCTTTTCTTGCTGCTTCCCTTGCTCTTGATGCACTAATACATTTTTCTAATATTGCTTTTGCAACTGATGGATTTTCTTCTAGGAAATTTCCTAAAGCATCATTTACCATGCTTTGAACAATTCCAGTAACATTACTATTTCCTAATTTTGTTTTAGTTTGTCCTTCAAATTGTGGTTCTTTTATTTTTACAGAAACAACTGCAGTTATTCCTTCTCTTATATCTTCACCTTGTAAATTCATATCTTTTTCTTTTAGTAAATTATGTGCTTTCGCATAATCATTAAATGTTTTTGTTAATGCTCTTTTAAATCCCTCTAAGTGTGTTCCTCCCTCTATTGTATTAATATTATTTACAAATGAATATATATTTTCTGAATATGATGATGTATATTGAAGCGCTATTTCTACTGGTACTTCCCCATCTTTTTCTATATATATTGGATCTTTATGCAATTTTTCTTTATTTTTATTTAAATATTCTACAAATGAAATTAATCCACCTTCAAAATGAAATTCTGCACTTTTTGGTGTTTCTCCTCTTAAATCTTCTATACTTATTTTTAAACCTTTTGTTAAAAATGCCATTTCTCTAAACCTATTTTCTAGTGTTTCATAATCATAATCTAATGTTTCAAATATAGTATCATCTGCTAAAAATCTTACTTTTGTACCTGTTTGTTTAGAATCTCCTATTCTTGTTAATGGCTCTATTGTTTTTCCTTTTTCAAATTTCATTCGATATATTCCGCCATCTCTTTGTATTATTACTTCTACCCATGTAGATAATGCATTTACAACTGATGCACCAACACCATGTAATCCTCCTGAAACTTTATATCCACTATCTCCACCAAATTTTCCACCAGCATGTAATACTGTATAAACTGTTTCTGCTGCTGATATTTTTGTTTTTGGATGTATATCTACTGGTATTCCTCTACCATCATCTTCTACACTTATAACATTATCTTTTTCTATTATTATATGAATATGAGTACAATACCCTGCTAATGCTTCATCAACACAGTTATCTACTATTTCATATACCATATGGTGAAGTCCCCTTATAGAAGTACTTCCTATATACATACCTGGTCTTTTTCTTACTGCTTCTAAACCTTCTAATACTTGTATTTGTTCTGCCTTATACTCATGTTCAAATTTTTCCATTTTTTTCATTCCTTTCGTTTTTATTTATTAATTATGTAAAGTAATTTTCCCGTTTTTAACTTCATATATACTTTTATTTATTTTCTCTAATTCTATTTTGTCTGTACATGTTATTATTATTTGTGTATTTTTTATATTTTTTAAAAAGTTTTTTCTTCTTTTTTCATCTAGCTCTGACATAAAGTCATCTAATAATAATATTGGATATTCACCTATTTCATCATATATTACTTGAAGTTCAGACATTTTTAATGATAATATAACTGTTCTGTTTTGACCTTGTGAACCATATATATTTATTTGTTCATTATTTATATATATCATAAAATCATCTCTATGTACACCTTTTGTTGTAAAACCTTTTATTATATCTAATTTTCTATTATTTTTTAATATTTTTAAATATTCGTTTTTATCTTTGCAATTACTTATATATTCTAATTTTAATTTTTCTTTTCCTTCAGTAATGCCATCATGTATATCATTTATTTTGTTTTTTATTTTTTCAATAAATTCATTTCTATAATTATATATTTTTTCTCCATATTCTGCTAGTTTTTCGTCCCATATTTCTAACATTTCTTCTGGTTTGTTTTCTAATTTTATTTGTTTTAAATAATTATTTCTTTGCTCTAATGTTTTTAAATACATATTTAGATTATACACATAATTTGGTCTTAATTGGCTTATCATTATATCTAAAAATCTTCTTCTTCTATTTGGACCTTCTTTTAGTATATTAATATCATCTGGATGAAAAATTACTATATTTATATTTCCTAATAATTCACTTAATTTTTTTATTTTTATTGAATTTATATAAATATTTTTTTTGTCTGATATTTCAAATTTTATTTTTCCTTCCCTATCTATTTTTTCATATTCAATATATATTTCTGCCATATTTTCATTAAATTTTATTAATTCATTTTCTTTATTTGTTCTAAATGATTTTCCTATTGAACATAAATAAATAGATTCTATTATATTAGTTTTTCCTTGAGCATTATCACCATAAAAAATATTTATATTTTTATTTAATTCTATTTCTTGTTCATTATAATTTCTAAAATTATGTAAACTAATTTTTTTTATATACATTTTTATTTCCTTATATTATTCTTTTAATCTAATTGGTAAAATCATATAAATATAATCTCCATCCTCTATTGGCCTTATTATTGATGGTGATATGCTTGTACCAAAATCTATAAAAATTTCTTCATCATCTATTGCTCTTATAGCATCTAAAAAATATTTTGGGTTAAATCCTGCTTCTAAGTTTTGACCTTCTGTTTCTACATATATTTCTTCTTTTGCATCTCCTGTTTGATTTGTACAAGAAATAGTAACTTTTCCTATATCTATTGTTAATTTTACAGGATATTTTTTTTCTTTTTCAATACTTGATGCTGATATTAAACTTATTCTTTCAAAACAATTTTGTATATTATTTTTATTTACTCTTATTCTAGTTTCCCAATTTTCTGGAATAACACTAGAATAATTTAAGAATTCTCCATCTAATAGTCGTGTAACTAATTTACAATTATCCATTTCAAATAAAGCTTGATTTTTTGCAACACCTATTTTTATTTTATCATAAGAATCTAATATTATTTTATTAACTTCATTTAGTGTTCTTCCTGGTATAACTGCTGTAAAATCATTTACATTTTCTTGTAAAAATTTGCTTTTCCATGCTAATCTAAAACCATCTACTGCTACTACATTTAATTTATTATTTTTTATTTCAAATAAACATCCTGTGAATATTGGTCTGTTTTCCTCTGTACTTACTGCAAATATTGTTTTTCTAATCATATCTTTTAATGTGTTTTGTTCTATTTCTATAGAATTTTCTACATTTATTTGTGGTAATTCAGGAAATTCTTCAGGATTCATTGTTGCAAGTTTATATAAAGAACCTTCACATTCTATTACTAATAAATTTTTATCATTTATATAAATGTCTATTTCTGTATCTGGTAATCTCCTGATTATTTCACTAAACATTATTGCATTTACAACTGTTGCTCCTTGTTCTTTAATATCTGCATTTATAACATATTCTATTCCTATTTCTAAATCATAAGTTGTAAATTTTACTTCATTATCATTTGTTTGAATTAATATTCCTTCTAATATAGGCATTGTTGTTTTAGAAGCAACTGCTTTTGTTACGGAATTAATGGCTTTAAGTAATTTTTCTTTTTCGCAAGTGATTTTCATTTTGAATCGCTCTCCTTTATATATTATAAATATTTTTAGTAGTAGTAGTAATAGGTGCTGTGGATTGTGTGGAAAACTATGTGAATATTTGATTTGCGTATGTTTTTAATATGTTGATAACTATGTGTATAATTTATAAAGTTATTCACACTATAAAATTTCAATTGTGTAAAAGTTAGTTATAAACAAGTTATAAACAGTGTATTAACACCCCTATGTGGATAACCAATGTAGCTGTTCCGTAAGAAGAATTAGACATTGATTTTACAAACATAAATTTTTACAAACATAAATTTTAAAAATATCGAGTTTTTATTTATATATGTACTATTTATTTCTTAAAACTAAGTTTTTCACACTATTCACAAGTAACTTTGTTTCGTTATTTTCTTGTAGTTCTTTTTCTATTTTTGTACATGCATGCATTACTGTTGAATGGTCTCTATGTCCAAAATTTTCTCCTATCTGCTTATAAGACATATGAATAATATTTTTACATAAGTACATTGCTACTTGCCTAGGTACTACTATATCATTTGATTTTCTTACACTTGTTAAATCTTTTACATCTATATTGAAAAATTTTGCAACAGTTTCTTGTATAAAAGGACAAGAAACTGTATTTTCATTTGAAGTAACTATTTCGTTAATTGCCCATTCTGACATTTCTATAGTAATTGGTGTATTCATTAAAGAAGCTCTTGCTATTAATTTATTTAATGTACCCTCTAATTCCCTTATATTTGTATCTATTCTATTTGCTATGTTTGATAAAACATCATCATCTATTATTATGTTATCTAATTGTGCTTTTTTTCTTAATATTGCTAAACGAGTTTCGTAGTCTGCATTTGAAATATCAGCTATTAATCCCCATTCAAATCTTGATTTTAATCTATCTTCTAATAAAGGAATGTCTTTTGGAGGTCTATCGCTAGATATAATAATTTGTTTTCCATTTTCACGTAAAGTGTTAAATGTGTGGAAAAATTCTTCTTGACATCTTTCTTTTCCAGATATAAATTGAATATCATCTATTAAAAGAACATCTATATTTCTATATATATTTCTAAATTGTTCATTTTTATTATCTTTAATAGCATTTATTAATTGATTTGTAAATGTTTCTGATGTTACATATAAAATATTTGAATTTCTATTATTTCTTAAAATTTCGTTTCCTATTGCGTGCATTAAATGAGTTTTTCCAAGTCCAACTCCACCATAAATAAATAATGGATTATATGAAGTAGCTGGTGCTTCCGCAACAGCTAGAGCTGCTGCATGTGCGAATCTATTATTATCACCAACAACAAATGTATCAAATGTATATTCTGGTTTTAATGTAGAATTATTTATTGGTGTTTTTGGAATAATTCTTTCTTCATTTCCATTATTTTTTTCCATTTCTTCTTTTGATAATATAGAAACACTACATTGTTTATTAGTTAAGAAATTAAATGTGTTTACTAATAAATCATGATATCTTGATTCAATAGATTCTTTTTTGAATGTTGTAGATATTACTAATGTAATATTTCCATTTTCCATGCTTTGTATTTCTAAGTCTTTTATCCATGTTTCGTAAGAAATTTTAGTTGTTTCTTCTTTTAAAAGATCTTTAGCTTTTACTAGAAGTTCGTTTAAATCATTTTGCATTTTTTTCAGTCCTTCCAAAATATAAAATTCGTAAAGAAAATAGTTATCCACATAGTTATACACATATGTGGATAACTATAGTTTTGTATGTAATTTTTTTGTAATAAAAAACTTCTTTTCCCTTTGTCCCTATATAATATCAAAAAGTAATATCAATAGTCAATAAAAATAAAAAAATATTTTTATGAAAAAATCTTAAAAACTATTGACATAATTTTATTGGTATTATATAATTTAAAAGCTTATTAGTAAATAATCCGTAAAACGGTTAATATATTTAGGAGGTGCAAAATGAAAAGAACATTTCAACCAAAAAACAGACAAGAACAAAAAGAACATGGTTTTATGAAAAGAATGAAAACTAAATCAGGAAGAAACGTATTAAAAGCAAGAAGAGCAAAAGGAAGAAAAAAAATTAGTGCATAAAAATGTGGCCATATATTAAGGTAAATATGTGGTCTTTTTTATAATAAGGTGTATAATGAAAAAATTAAAAACATTGAAAAAAAATTATGAATTTAAAAATGTATTAACAAAGGGAAAATTTTATAAAGGAAAATTTGTTACTATATATATAAGTAAAAACAATAAAAAAGAAAACGTAATAGGAATAGCTGTTAGTAAAAAAATAGGAAAAGCCGTAAAAAGAAATAGAATTAAAAGATTAATAAGAGAGAGCTATAGATTGCAAAAAGATTTTTTAGAAAACGGCTATAATATAGTAATAATATATAATAAAGATTCAAAATTAATTAACATAAAATTTGAAAATATAGATGAAGATATGCAAAATTTATTTAAAAAAGCAGGAATTTTTCAATGAAAAAAATATTTATATGTATAATAAAAATATATAAAAAAACAATTTCTCCAATAATAAGTTTTTTTGGGTCACATTGTAAATATTATCCAACATGTTCAGAATATGCAATTCAGGCTATAGAAAAATATGGAGTTATTAAGGGTTGTTTTTTAGGTATGAAAAGAATTTTAAGGTGTAATCCATTTTCTAAAGGTGGATATGATCCGTTAAAATAAAAGTATGGAGGAAATCAGATGGATTTTATATCTAATTTATTTGGCTATTTATTAAATTTTTTATATAATATCTTTAATAATTATGGTATTGCCATTATTATATTTTCTGTTATTTTAAGAATAGTATTATTACCAATAACAATAAAACAGCAAAAATCAATGAAGAAAAATGCTAAAATGCAAGAAGAAATGAAGAAGATTCAATTAAAATATGGTAATAATCCAGAAAAGTTAAATCAAGAAACAATAGAATTATATAAAAGAGAGAAATTTAGTCCATTTACAGGATGCTTAAGTTCTATATTACAAATTATTATAATATTAGCAGTGTTCTTTTTAGTAAGTAAACCACTTACACATATGAAAAAAATTGATCCAAATGTTATAAATGAATATACAACAAAAATACAACAAGAAAATGAAAGCAAAGTTACGAGTTACCAGGAAATAGCTATTATAGATAAAATAGAAAATGAATATGGCGAAATAGAGCAACAATTACAACAAGAAAATATAGAAAATATGGAAGAATTAGAAAGCAAAAAAGAAGAATTAAATAAATATAGAATTAATATGGAATTTTTAGGATTAGATTTAAGTAAAGTTCCAACGGAAAGCCTAAATGATTGGAGAGTTTATATTATACCTATTTTATATGTTATAACTTCTTTTGTATCTATAAAAATAAATACAAATTCTCAGAAAAAAATGCTAGAAGAAAGTAAAAAGAAAGAAATTGTAGTAAATGATGATAAACAAGATAAAGAAAAATCAGAAACAGATTCATTGGAAAGTATGCAACAAATGAGTAATAGTATGATGTATATGATGCCGATAATGTCAATAATGATAGCTATAATTGCACCTTTAGGATTAGCATTATATTGGTTGATAAGTAATGTTTTAATGATAATAGAAAGATTTATTATAGATAAAGTGTCTTTTGAAAAGGAGGAAGAAGATGTCAAATAGTATTATTTCTGAAGGAAAAACTACAAAAGAGGCAATAGAAAATGGTTTAAAAATATTAAATGTATCTAAAAATGAAGTAGATGTAAAAGTATTAGAAAACGAAGAAAAAAGAAGTTTTTTTAGTATATTAGACCCTAGAGTTGTAAAAGTAGAGTTAACAGTAAAAGAAAAAAAGCCTGAAATTATTGAAAAGAAAGAATATAAAGTAACAACAGAAGAAGTAAATACAGCTAAAAATAAAATTGAAATATTTTTAAAGGAATTTGTAAATAAATATGATGAAAATATAAAATATGAAATAAAAATAGAAGATAATGAAGTAAAAATTACAATGAATGGAGAAAATTCTGGAGTTTTGATAGGTTATAGGGGAGAAACATTGAATTCTTTACAAACAATATTATCTAGTATAGGAAATAAAAATAATGAAAATAAAGTAAGAATAATATTAGATATAGAAAATTATAGAGAAAAAAGAAAGAAAGTATTGGAAGAATTAGCAGAAAAAGTTTCAAAAACTGTATTAAGAACAGGGAAGTCTATAACATTGGAACCTATGCCTGCATATGAAAGAAAAATAATTCATAGTAAATTACAATCAAATAGTAGAATAGATACTCATAGTATTGGTGAAAATCAAAATAGAAGAATTGTTATTAGTAAAATATAATAAAAAATCGGAAGTCAAAGTTCGGATTTTAGTTTAAAATAATTAAACTGAGTTCTTACTTTGACTTTTTTAATAAATAAAATAGGAGGAAAAATGGAAACAATAGTGGCAATATCTACGGCAATAGGAAATGGCGGAATTGGAATAATAAGAATGAGTGGAAAAGAATGTTTTAAAATATTAGAAAAAATATTTATTTCACAAAAATTTGACATAGAAAAAATAGAAGGATATACAATAAAATATGGATTTATAAAAAATACAGAAACTGGTGAAAAAATAGATGAGGTTTTAGTTTCATTTTTTAAAAATCCAAAGAGTTATACAAGGGAAGATATGTGTGAAATTAATTCTCATGGTGGAATGGTAGTAGAAAGAAAAATATTAGAGGAATGTATAAAAAATGGAGCAAGGCTAGCAGAACCAGGCGAATTTACTAAAAGAGCATTTTTGAATGGAAGAATTGATTTATCTCAAGCTGAATCAATAATAGATATTATAAATAGTAAAACAGAAAAAGAAGCAAAGGCATCTATGAATCAGCTTCAGGGTGCTTTATCAAAAAAAATAGAAGAAATAAGAAAAGAATTATTGGGTATTATGGCAGATATAGAGGTGCAAATTGATTATCCAGAATATGATATAGAAGAAGTAAAAGATAAAAATATAAAAAATATTTTGCAAGCGATAAAAGAAAAATTATTATATTTAGAGAAGACTTTTAATAGTGGAAAAATATTAAAAGAAGGGATAAAAACAGCTATAATAGGAAGGCCAAATGCAGGGAAATCATCACTTTTAAATACTATTTTAAAAGAAGAAAGGGCAATAGTTAGTGATGTTGAAGGAACTACAAGAGATACAATAGAAGAAATGATAAGTGTAAATGGAATACCTTTAAAAATAGTTGATACAGCAGGAATAAGAAAAACAACAGATAAAATAGAAGAAATAGGGGTAAAAAGAGCAATAGATATTGCTGAAAGTGCAGAATTAGTTTTGGCAATTTTTGATAGTACTAAAGAAATGAATGAGGAAGATTATGAAATATTAAAATTAATAGAGAATAAAAATGCTATTATTTTATTAAATAAAATAGATAAAAATAATAATGTGTTAGAAAATAAAATATTGTCAAATAAAAAAATAATAAAAATTTCAGCTATGAACGGAGAGGGAATAGATGATTTATATAAAGAAATTGAAAATATATTTGATTTAAAAGAGATAGAATCAGATCAAGAAGTTATAATTACAAATATAAGACATAAAACTCAAATAACAAATGCAATAAAAAATATAGATGAGGCTATAAATTCTATAGAATTAAATTTGCCAATAGATATAATTTCTATAAATGTGAAACAAACATTAGAAGAATTAGGCAAAATAACAGGTCAAAATGTATCGGAAGATATTATAAATGAAATTTTTTCGAAGTTTTGTTTAGGAAAGTAAAAATAAAGCATGAAAATAAAAAATAAGACATTTTAATTTAAATAATGAGTAATTTTATATTAAAAAAATAAAA
>CANQDO010000062.1 GCA_947593355.1 uncultured Clostridia bacterium
TTAAATATTATATTTTTTATTATTCTAGATATATTTGAAAATACATTTTGAAATATTGCATCTGCTGATGTTAATAACGATACTATTATTATTAATATTGGTAATGATATTATTATTCCTATTATTATTTGCTTTATTTTTTTATTTTCTTTTATTTTTTCTTCATTTTCTTTTTTTATTTTTTTGAATTTAAATATATTTTCTATTATTGTTTTTATTGCTCTGTCTAAATAGTCAAATGCTCCTAAAAATAATAAAAATATTCTTTCTATTATTTCTTTTATTTTTATTTCTCCTAATATTGCTACTATTAACATTGTTGCAAATAATAAAATTATTGCTAATATGTTTATTATATTAAAAAATATATTATTAAATATAAAATATGTACTACTTAATAATATTATTGGTATTGATAATATGTAAGCTTTTTTATTTTTTATTATTTTTTTATTTTCTAATATTTTTATAAATATAAATATTGCTGTTATTGTGAATAATACTACTGATATTCCTAATTTTGAATTATAAAAAAGTATTGAGTGCAATATGCTTAATATTAAACTTCCCCACACTGCCAATTTCATTTTTTCATCTATCCTTTCTTTTTTATTTTGTGAGTATATATTACATTGTTGTTTTTTGTTTGTCAATACTTTTTTATTGTTTTTCAATATTTTTTTATTGAATTATAATTTGTTTACATATAAAAATAAACATGAAAATATATCATGCTTATCTTTGTGTTTTCATTAGAAAGCGCCACTCATGCTTATTTTTTGAACACTAATCCATTTCTTAGCTTGCACTTAATTCTATATTTATATTTATCTCTTTATTATTTCTAAAAATGGTTAATTTTACTGTGTCACCTGGTGATTTTGTATAAATGTAACTTCTTAAATCACACATTTTATTTAACTGTAATTCATCTATTTTCGTTATTACATCTCCTACTTTTAAACCTGATTTTGCTGCAACTGAGTCTAAAGAAATCTGTGCAACATAAATTCCAGTATTTAAATCTATTTTTGAATCTACATATGGTATCATTGCACTATCGTATGCAAATACACCTAGTTTTGCTTCTTCAAATTTTCCATATTTTTGATATCTTTCTATTATTGGCTTTATTATATTTATTGGCACAGCAAAACCTATTCCTTCTGCTGATGTTATTTTTACTGTTGTAATTCCTATTATATTTCCATCTACATTTATCAGTGGTCCCCCACTATTTCCTGGGTTTATTGTTGCATCTGTTTGTATTAAGTCTTCCATATATGTTGTTTGCGTTTTATTTGTTACGTTTGCATTAGTTCTGGAATTATTTTCTGTTTCTTCCTCTATTTTTACTGTTCTATTTATTGCACTTATAATTCCAGATGTTACTGTTCTTTGAAATTCATAACCTATTGGGTTCCCTATTGCATATACTATTTCTCCTGTTCTTATATTGTCTGAATCACCTAATTTTGCATAAGGTAAATTTTTTATATTTATTTTTGCAATGGATAAATCTATTGATGAATCTGACCATACTACATTTGCTGTGTATGATCTTCCATCTTCTAGCGTTACATAACAATTACTATATTTAGCTCCTGTTACATGTTCATTTGATAATATATATCCATCTTCTGAAACTATTACTCCTGTTCCTAATCCCAATTTTGTTGTGCTGTCTGTTAAAAATATTGTATTTCCTGCATCTTTTATTTTTGATATTCCCACTACACAAGATGTTACATCTTCCACTACATCTGCTATTTGTTTGCTTTGTTCTTTTACCTCATCTACTGTTTGAATAGTTCTTACTGCTGTTACATTTGAATTTGGCATATCTACATATGTATTTATATCTATTCCTTCATATATTCTGTATAAACTTATACTTAATATTGATGTTAATATCATTATTGCAATTATTGTTAATATTCCTTTTAGTGTTCTTTTTTCTGTTTTTTTATATCTATACATATATAGCTTCCTCCATTAAACTATTAGGGACGGAGTTAAATAGTTTACATGTTTGTCAATATTTTTGAGTGTCCCTAAATTCCGGATTTTTAGAACCGTCCCCAAAGTTATTTTTTCCATATTTTGTTTTTTTATAACTCAAAATGCGATTTTAGAATACGATTTAAAAAAAGGCGAAAACAAAAGTAAAAACAAAAACTCCAGTAATTTTTTATATTACTGGAATTTTTGCTTTCGGACTTGTATTTAAGATTCCTTATTTGTTTCTAGGTTTCTTATTAATATTGTCCGTATTTTTCATTACGATACGCACTTTTAATTAATTAGTGCGTGTTTGCTTATTTATTTTTGGTTTTTTTTTTCGTCTTTTTTGCATACTCTTTCTATTAGAGCTAAGTATTTTGCTACAGATTTTTGCAAGTCTGCCCGCCTTTGTGGGGTAAGTTTTTTCAGTTCATCTTCTGTAAGTTGTCCTTCTCTCTGCATGTCAAGCTTTTTCCCGATTTCTGCCATATCAGACATATAAAACCTCCTTTTAAAGCATCTACTTAAGTAACGTTAATATTGTATCATATTTGCCTGTATTTTTTCAATATTTACACCGCCATTTGTTCTTGTATTTGTCTTAGTTCTCTTTCTTCTAGTTTTGTTACTTCTCCTATTGTTTTTATTGGTATACGTTTCTTTAGCAATTCTTTTGCTATCTGTATTTTTTCTTCTGCTCTGCCTTGTTTTCTGCCTTCTGCTCTACCCTCTATTCTTCCTTCTGCCTTTCCTTCTTTTTTCATTTGTATTACTATTCTTTGACCTAATGATAACATCTTTTTTTCCTCCTTTTCTTTATTTATTTCTTTTATCAGTTCATTTATTTCTCTTTTGCTCATTACATCTACAAATACACATCTTAATAATCTTTTTATTTTCTCTACATTTCCTTTGTTTCTTTCTTTTATTACTATTTTCATTATATTTTCAAATAACTCATTTTCCTTTAGTTTTTCTACTCCTATTATATTTTCTAATAGACTCTCTGAATTTAGTAATTCTTCTGTGTCTATTTCGTTTACGTCTATTAAGTAATATTTACATTTTATTCCATTTTCTTCGTTTGTATATTCTATAGTCGCATCCCATTTCCTTTTTCCCGTGTATAACACTATTGGTACTACTATGGGTGGAATATAACTTTTTACCTTTATATTTTCATTACTTATTACTTCTTTTACTATTTCTGTTATATATTGCCATATTCTATATATCATTGAATAATCTATAGATGATTGATGTTCTATTAATATGTATTTTTTCTTGTCTGTTATTTTATATATTACATCTGCTTCCCTATCTTCATATGTTTCTGTTATAAATCTTGTGTTATATTTTTCTATATTTTGTACTATTATTCTTTCATGCAATCGCGCATATTTATTTATCATATGTGATACTTCTTTTTTATCCCCCAATAAAAACCTATACGTTTTGTCATGTACATTTTGTACCATTATTTTTTCTTCTCCTTTCATTTTAGCTTGTTTTCTTGTTTTTATCAAGTTTGATTTATTAGTTTATATTATTGTAAGAATTTATCACCTCTTTTTTCCTTTATTTTTCTCTATTTTTTGGATTTTTTTAGATTTTAAATTTTTTTGAAGTTCTTAAATTGTTTTTGATGTTTTAATAATTAATTTTAAAGTTTAAATTTACTTTGAAAACTAAAAAAATGTAGATTTTGAAATTTGAATTTTAGCCTTTTTATTAAATTTATATTGTATACATGTTACTACAATTTTGTGCTTATGTCAACAAAAATTTTCCGTCAAATTTCGCTATTTTTCGGCATTTTTCTATATTGTTCTTTTTTACGATATAGCGTTTCCTTGTGCTTGCTTTTTGAATTCAAGGGTACTTTCTTATTATATTCATTTATAAAATGTTTATTGTAATTTTGTAAAATTTCTTGCTTTTATTTCATTTTATTATATAATTATCTTAATAAAAAAGAGAGCTACTTTATAATAAAAGGATGTTTAATAAGAAAGGAATTTATTACTTATGAAGAATGAAATTTATGAACTAACGAATCCACAAAAGTCTATTTGGGTGACAGAGCAATTTTTTAATCGGCTCTTGTGTTAATAATATTTGCGGTACAGTTTTAATACATGATACTGTTAATTTTGATATTTTAAAAAAGGCTATTTTTTCTATGGTTGAACAGAGTGATAATTTTAGAATTAGGCTTTTTGTTGATGAAGATAATTTAATTAAACAAAAAATTGTTAATTTTAAAGCTAATTCAAACGATAGTACAAATTATTTTGATGAAGAATGTGGGAGTATAAAAACTTTTGATATTCCTATTGTAGATTTAAAAGATAATGATGATTTAGTTTCTTTGGAAAAAGAAATGGCAACAATGCATTTTGATATATTTAATAATAATTTGTTTCATTTTAAGATGTTTCGTTTTCCTGATGGTACAGGTGGCTATGTACTTTGCGTAAGCCATTTTATTGCTGATGCTTGCTCTTCTAGCTTAATCGGAAGTATTTCTATGAATATTTATTCTAATTTATTGAAAAATACTTCTCCTGAACCTCTAAAAACTTCTTACGTTTATTATATAAATTCTGAAAAGGATTATTTAGGTAGTGATAAATTTAAAAAGGATGAGGAGTTTTGGCATGAATATTTTTCTACTGTGCCTGAACTTGGAATTATTCCTGCTACTAAAAGTGTTCAAAAGCAGTCTTGCACAGCTTCTAGAAAATTGTTTATTATTCCAGAAGAAAAAGTTAAAAAAATAAATGATTTTTGCTCTGGCCATAAAGTTTCTGTTTTTAATTTTTTTATGGCTATTTATGCTATTTATATAAATAAAATTTCTAGTTTAGATGATTTTGTTTTAGGAACTCCTATTTTAAATCGTTCTACTTTTATGGAGAAAAATACTCCTGGAATGTTTATTAGTACTGTTCCCGTTCGCTTTACTATAGAGAATAATACTATGGCTTTGGATTTTATGAAAAAAATTGCTATGGATCTTTTGGGTATTTTTAGACATCAAAAATATCCATATCAAAATATTTTGGAGCATATTAGAAAACAAAATCCTTCTCAACCTAATTTATATGATATTTTAATTTCTTATCAAAATAGTAAAATAAATAAAGATAGTTCTGATATTCCTTATGAAGTTAGATGGACTTTTAATAATAATGTTGCAGATTCTATGCAAATTCATTTATTCGATATGAATGATATTGGAAGCTTGAATATTGCTTATGATTTCAGGTTAGATAAATATTTTGAAAAAGATATTGTTGGTTTGCATAATAGAATTATGTTTATGATTGATCAGATTTTAAATAAAAATAATATTTCCATTAATGATATTGAAATTGTTACTCCTGAAGAGAAGGATTTAATTTTAAATAATTTTAATGATAATTATTTGGAATATGATAGAAATAAAAATATTATTTGTTTTTTTGAAGAGCAAGTTGAAAAAACACCTAATAATATTGCTTTAGTTTATAAAAATATGTTTCTTACTTACAAGGAACTTAATGAAAAAATAAATAGTTTAGCTTTTTATTTAAGAAAAAATAAAATTAAAAATAATTGTATCGTTGGTGTTATGCAAAATCGTTCTTTTGAAATGATTATTTCTATTTTAGCTGTGCTTAAAGCTGGGGGTGCATATATTCCTATTGATCCTGAATATCCTGAAGATAGAATTTCTTATATGCTTGAAAATAGCAAGGCTTCTGTTATTTTATCTGCTGAGCATTTGGCTTCAAAAATTGAGAATATTAATTTTAATGGAAAAGTTATTTTTGCAGATTTAAATAATGAGGAAATTTATAATTTACCGAAAAATAATATTGATAATATTTCTAAGCCTGATGATTTGTCTTATATTATTTATACTTCAGGTTCTACTGGTATGCCTAAGGGTGTTATGCTTACTCAAAAGAATTTAACTAATTTTATTAATTCTATGATTAATAAAATTGAATATTTAAATGATGGCATTTATCATTCTATAGTTTCTATTACTACTGTTTCTTTTGATATTTTTGCTTTTGAGACTATTGTTTCTTTATGCAGAGGTTTGAAATTGTTTATTACTGATGAGTCTGAACAGAAAATTACTTTAAGATTGGAAAGATTAATTAAAGATAATAATATTGAGATTATTCAGTCTACCCCTTCTATTATGAATTTTCATTTGGAAAATATGAGTATTGATGGTTTTTCTAATTTTAAATATGTTATGCTTGCTGGTGAACAACTTCCTAAAAAATTGGTTGATAAAATTAAACAAATTTCACCTTCTTGTACTGTATATAATGGTTATGGCCCTTCTGAAACTACTATTTTTTCAACTGTAAAGGATGTTACTTGTCTTTCTCAAATTAATATTGGAGAGCCTATTAATAATACTCAAATTTATATTTTAAATAATAATTTAAATTTGCTTCCTATGAGAACTGTGGGTGAAATTTATATTGCTGGTGATGGTGTTGGTAAAGGTTATTTAAATAGAGATGATTTGACTGTAGAGCGCTATTTGCCTAATCCTTTTGCTAAAGATAATTATAAAAATTCTATTATGTATAAAACTGGCGATTTAGGTATGTGGCTTCCTGATGGTTCTATTGAGTGCAAAGGTAGAGCTGATAATCAAATTAAATTAAGGGGTCTTCGTATAGAGCTTGGAGAAATTGAAAATTGTATTAATAATTTTTCTACAAACTCTGATATTAAGTCTGCTGTAATTGTTAAAAATGAAAATAATAAAATGAGTTTAAATGCTTTTATTTCTTCTAGTGAAGCTTTAGATATAACCAATTTAAGAGAGTATTTAAATCAAAAGCTTCCTAATTATATGGTACCTAATACTTTTACTTTTTTGGAGAAATTGCCTTTTACTCCTAATGGAAAAATTGATAGAAAGTCTTTAGAGAATTATAAAATTGAAAATGAGGTTGTTGATGATTCTTTTGTGAAACCTCGTAATGAAGTTGAAGCAAATATTGTAAAGTCTATAAAGAAAAAATTGCATCTTGATAAGTTTGGTATTGATAATAATATTTTTGACTATGGTGCTGATTCTTTGGCAATTATTAATATTTTAACTGATTTATTTAAATATGATTTATCTTTGAAGGTTTATGATTTTTATACATACCCTACTGTTAGAGAGTTGTATGATAATTTGCTTTCTGATAATAAATTACAAAAGATTTCTAATTTTGATGATCTTTTACCTTTAAATGAGATTGTTAAGAATTTTTCAAGAAATATTAATTGTACAAGTACATATGATTTTAAAAATATTTTTATTACTGGTGTTACTGGATTTTTAGGCATTCATATTTTAGCAGAACTTTTTAATAATTTTTCTAAAATAAATAAAATTTATTGTGCTATTAGAAAAAAAGGAAAATTGAGTATTGAAGATAGATTTTTTAATAAATTGCATTTTTATTTTGGTGATAAATATGATGATTTTGTAAATAAATATGTGGTTTTTGTTGAGGCCGATATAAATAAAGAAAATTTTGGATTATCTTCTGAGTTTATTGATAGTTTAAATGGCAATATTGATGTTGTTATTCATTGTGCTGCAAATGTTAAACATTATGGCAATTATTCAGATTTTGAAAAGACTAATATTAAGGGAACTAAAAATATTATAGATTTTTGCAATAAGTTAAATGTTCCTTTACAGTATATTTCTACTATGACTATTTCTGGAAATTATTTAATTGAGCAGGACCACAACCTTGTTGTGTTTGATGAAAATACTTTTTTTGAAAATCAGTCTTTTGATGATAACGTTTATTCTAAAAGTAAATTGTTTGCAGAGGCTCTTGTTTTAGATGCAATTTATTCTGGGCTTAATGCTACTATTTATAGAATTGGCGATTTGACTGGTAGATATTCTGATGGCGTTTTTCAAGAGAATATTGAGGATAATTCTATTTATTTAAGATTAAAATCTATTTTTGAAATAGGCTCTATTCCTGAATCTATTTTAAATAATAATTTGGAGTTTACTCCTGTTGATTTTGCCGCTTCTGCTATTTGTAAAATTATGTGGTCAAATAATAATTTAAATAGGATTTTCCATATTTATAATCCTAATATGCTTAAAGTTAGCGAACTTCTTGAATATTTAAAAACTCTTAATTATGATGTGAAGGCTTTGTCTAATAATGAATTTATAAATATTATTAAAGATTTGTCTAACGATAGCGATAATCAAAATAAGCTTAGTGGCATTATTAATGACTTTACAGATACTAATGATTTTGTATATAATCATATTATTGAAACTGATAATAAACTAACTTGTGATTATTTATATAATTTGCAGTTTAAGTGGCCTACTTTGGATTTAGATTATATTGAGAAATTGTTTAATTATATGAAAAAGGTTAATTTTTTAAATTAAATTAGGCTGGCGATTCTTAGTGTTTAATTTTCGAACACGAGGTGCACTTAATTAAAAATTCGTCTCCTAAAAAATTGGTGGTGTTTTTATTGAAAAAAATAAAAGAATTATTTAACAAATTATCTATATCTAATAAATTGGTATTATATTTTTTAATTATATTTTTTGCATCTTCTCTTTTATTATATTATGTAATACCTGTTTTATTAAATTACCCACCCGATACAATTAATACTACTTTTGATAGAGAGGTTTCTATTCTTTATTACAAATATCAATTTTTATTAGTTGTTATTGGAATTGCTACATTTTTTGTACTATATTTAAAATTTGCATTAAGAAAAATTGATAAGTGGTGGAAAAATAGACATTCTAATTTAGATGAAATTTTGCTAATAAGAAAAAAAGCTATGAGTTTTTCTTATAATTTATATATTTGTATGGAGATTTTTCCTGTTTTAATTGTTTCTACTATTTTGATGTTAACAGGAAGTCACCCTGCAATTTTATTGTTTAAGATAGGTACTATTATATTTAGTTTTGCAACATTAATAGCCTCTATTTTCTTAATTTTATCTAAAAATGCATTGTATCCTGTTTTAGCAGAAACTTCAAAATATATAAATGAAAATGATACTCCTAAAGGTTTATCTTTGAGTGCAAAACTTGCTTTTCAACTTTTTCCTAGCGTTTTAGTTATTGCTTTGGTATTATCTCTTATTGGATATTATAGGTTAACTGTTGAAACTGGCTCTTTGATTAATAATTACTATTCTTCTTCTTTGCAGTCAGAAATTGATAATTTTTCTGTAAGACCTTCTATTGAAAATTTGGAGAATGTTCTTAGCCCTTATTATATGGATAATACTGCTTTTTGTTTTGTTGAAAATCCTGATGGTTCTATAGAAACTAGCAATAATTCTACTTTAAGTCATTTTTTCGTAAAGTATATGCATGATTTAGCTAGATCTCATAACAATACTGTTTATGAAACATATACAGTGGATTCTCAAGCAGTTATTAGTGATATTACTTATAATGGACAGGTATATACTGTTGGTATTTATTATGAAATATCTTCTTTTAATAGTTTCTTGTTGTTTTTAGGTATTTCTTTGTTATTATTTATTTTTAATTTATTGATGATTATTTATGTTTCAACTTCTTTGAATAGAGATATTAAAAATGTCTCTAACGGTTTAAAACATATTATTAATAATGATTTTGAAACTCGGTGAAGTTTCTAAGTTACCTATTACTTCTGATGATGAATTGGGCAATTTAGTAATGGAACTTAATCAAATTCAAAAATTAAATAAAAATCAAGTTGAACAAATTCGAGATAATCAAGATAAGCTTATGGAAAGAGAACGTTTAGCATCTCTTGGTCAATTAATTGGAGGTATTGCACATAACTTAAAAACTCCTATAATGTCTATTGCAGGTGCTGCAGAAGGTTTAAATGATTTAATTAAGGAATATGATTCTTCTATTGGCGACCCCGAAGTAAATGATAACGATCATCATGATATTGCTAAGGATATGAGTGTTTGGACACAGAAAATTAAGGGCTACACAGAGTATATGTCTGATGTAATTACTGCCGTAAAAGGTCAGGCTGTAGTGCTTTCTGATGAATCTAATGTTTCATTTACCATAGAGGAACTTATTAAACGTGTTGATATTTTGATGAGACATGAACTTAAAAATGCGTTGATTAATTTGAAAGTTTCTGTTGATGATGATTTATTAAACATAGAAATGAAGGGCAATGTTAATAGTTTGGTTCAAGTTATTAATAATATGATTTCAAATTCTATTCAAGCTTATAATGGTAAAACTGACCAAAATATTGATTTTATAATTTCTAAAGATGAAAATGTTATAGTTCTTACTATTAGGGATTACGCAGGTGGTCTTCCTAAAGAAGTTTCTGAAAAGTTGTTTAAGGAAATGATTACTACTAAAGGTAAAAATGGAACTGGACTTGGCTTGTTTATGTCTTATTCTACTATTAGAGCTCACTTTAATGGTAACATTACTTTTAATAGTAAAAAAGGTGTTGGTACTGATTTTAATATTGTTTTACCACTTTAGTAAACTAATAGGAACGGGGTTAAATAGTTTAATGGAAATGTAGTAAAAATATTTGCAAAACACTAATATATTATTTTTATTTAGTAACATTTTGTGGGGACCAACAAATTATAGATTGTAAAAATTTTATTTTGTAAAACTTGTTTTACTTAAAATAAAATTTTTTACAATCTATTATGTAGTTGGGAGTTACTAAATAAAAATAATATATTAGTGTTTTGCTATATAATAAATTTAATCCATTAAACTATTTAACCCCGTCCCTATTAGTTTAGTTAAAAGTTTTCGCCATTTTATTGCATTTTTTGACTTTTATGTATATAATGATTTCAGTTAAAAAAGAAAGGGTATTTTATTATGAGAAAAAATATGTATAGCAACCAAGCTCCTTCTAATGGCTACAAGATTATTGCTGTTGATGATGAAATGGGAATTGTTGATTCTTTGTCTATTTTTTTAAAACGTTCTGGATATGATTTTACTGGAGTTACTAACCCGTTAGATGCCGTTGAACGTGTAAAAAATGAACATTTTGATTTAATGATTCTTGATTTTATTATGACTCCTATTCATGGGGATGAGGTTGTTGAAGAAATTAGAAAATTTAATAAAGATTTATACATATTATTGCTAACTGGGCATAAAGATTTAGCACCACCTCTTGAAACTATTAGAAGGTTGGACATTCAGGGATATTGCGAGAAGAGTGATAAATTTGACCAGTTGCTTTTATTAATTGAATCTGGTATTAAATCTATTGCACAAATGAATGAAATAAAAAGAATTAATGATGAACTTTCTGATGCTAATGAGAAACTTGAAAGAGCTTATTTAGATAGTATTGAAACTTTAAGGTTTACGGTTGAAGCTAAAGATCCTTATACAAGGGGCCATTCTGATAGAGTTTCTGAATATTCTGTTTTATTAGGTAAAAAGTTAGGGTTAAATGATGATGATTTAAAAACTCTTCGAATTGGTGGATTATTTCACGATATAGGTAAAATTGGTGTTCCTGATAGCATATTATTAAAAGAGTCTAAACTTACGGATGAAGAATATTCTGAAATTAAAAATCATCCTTCAATAGGTGCTCATATTTTACATAATGCAATAGCTTTTCAGGATATTATACCTATTGTTAAGCATCATCATGAAAGATTTGATGGTAAAGGTTACCCTGGCAAACTTAAGGGAACTGATATTCCTTATTTTGCAAGAATTGCAGCTCTTGCTGATACTTTTGATGCTATGACTTCAAAAAGAACATATAGAAATGCTATTCCTATAGAAGATGTTAAGTTGGAAATAGAAAGATGTTCTGGTACTCAATTTGACCCTGATATTGCTAAAGCATTTTTAGATATTTTAAATAACTCTTATGATGAAATTCTTGAAATACAGAATAAATATATGCAAGTTTAATAATGCATATTTAATTTATTGCTAAAATATTTTTTATTAATATTTATAATTTTTTAAGGAGGTTTTTGATATGACTGCATCTCAATTTAGAGAAATGGCTCGTAAAAATTTAACTGGTAAGTGGGGAAAAGCTGCTGTTATTACTTTAGTTTATACTTTAATTACATTTTTACTTTCTTTTGGGTTATCTTTTCTTCCTTTCATTGGTAATCTTGTTCTTATTTTTCTTGAGGTTCCTATTGTTTATGGAATTTTGGTGTCTTTTATTAAATTAAAAAGAAATGAAGAAGTTGGATACATTGATTTCCTTGAAACTGCTTTTAGTTCAATTGGTTCAGCTTGGAAAGTTTCTGGAAATATTTTTTTAAAACTACTTCTTCCTATTGGAATATTAGTGGGCTTAATGTTTGTATATTTTATTTCAATAGCTTTACTAGGTGGCATGACTGCTTTTAATGCTGCTGTTGCAACTGGCACTGCAAGGAATGTTACTAGTACAATTCCTGTATTTGCTGTATTACTTGTAATATTTTCTATAATATTTATTATAGCTTATATTGCTATATATGTTTGGTTATTTATAAAAGCTTTATTATATTCTCAAAGTTTATTTATTTTATATGATAAACCAAATGCTACTGGTAAAGAAATTGTAGAAGAAAGTGAAAGATTAATGAAAGGCAATAGAGGTCGTTATTTTTGTTTAACACTTAGTTTTATAGGTTGGATGATCTTATCTTCTTTGTCTTTTGGTATAGGTTTATTATGGCTTATGCCTTATATGACTATTGCTAACATTTTCTTCTATGAACATTTAGCTGGAAAAGATGATAGTGTAGAAGTTGTTGATACTGTATCTAAAGATGCCATAGATACTGAAAATGTAGAAAATAATTCCGAAGATTAAAAATATAAAAGCTACTATATAAATCATTATAGTAGCTTTTTTCTTACATTATTATTGCATTTTTAACTATATTTTCATACTCAATTTTACCTTTTGTCTTTCCATATCTATACCAATTACTTTAACTTTTACTATATCACCTACGGAAACAATATCTGAAGGATTTTTTACGAAACCATCACTTAATTCAGAAATATGCACTAAACCGTCGTGCTTAACTCCTACATCTACAAATGCTCCAAAGTCTGTTACATTTCTTACTGTTCCTGTTAATATTTGACCTTCTCTTAAGTCTTCAAATTTTAGTACATCACTACGAAGTATTGGTTTTGGCATTTCTTCTCTAGGGTCTCTTCCTGGTTTTGATAGTTCTTCTATTATATCTTTTAGTGTCATTTCACCTACTTGTAATTCTTGTGCTGTTTTTGCTACATTTACTACTGCTAGTTTTGCTCTTATTTCTTTTAGTGTGTCTTTATTTAATAAGTCTTCTTTTTTGTATCCTATATTTTTTAATAGGTTTTCTGCTACTTCGTAACTTTCTGGGTGAACTGATGTTATTTCCAATGGATTTTTTCCTTCATATACTCTTAAGAATCCTGCACATTGCTCATATGCTACTTTTCCCAATTTAGGTACTTTTAATAGTTCTTTTCTTTCTTTTATTTTTCCGTTTTCATCTCTGTATTTTACTATGTTGTTTGCTATTGTTTTGTTTATTCCTGCTATGTATGATAATAGTGATGGTGTAGCTGTGTTTACGTCAACTCCTACTTTGTTTACTGCGTCTTCTACAACCCCTGTTAAACTTTCAGATAACTTCTTTTGGTCAACATCATGTTGATATTGGCCTACACCTATTGCTTTTGGATCTATTTTTACAAGTTCTGCTAATGGGTCTTGTAATCTTCTTGCTATTGATATTGCTCCTCTTATTGATACATTTATGTCAGGGTATTCTTCTGTTGCAAGTTTTGATGCTGAATATACTGATGCCCCCGCTTCTGATACTATACTGTAATGTACTTCTTTTTTGTATTTTTCTTTTACTTCTTTTATAACATCTGATACAAACATTTCTGATTCTCTTGATGCTGTACCATTTCCGATTGCGAACATGTCTGCATTATGTTTAGCAATTAAATTTATTAATACTTTTTTTGCTCCTTCTACATCATTTTGTGGTTCTGTTGGGTATACTGTTGCTGTGTCTAGGACTTTTCCTGTTTCGTCTATTACTGCTATTTTACAGCCTGTTCTATATGCTGGGTCAAATCCTATTACTGTTATTCCTTTTATTGGACTTCCTAGTAATAGTTGTTTTGCATTTTGACCAAATACTTTTATTGCTTTTTCTTCTGCTTTTTCTGTTAGGTCTGAACGTATTTCTCTTTCTATTGATGGTTCTATTAGCCTTTGCCAACTATCTAATATTGTGTCTTTTAATAAATTTGTAAATTGTGTTTCACCTTTTATAACATCTCTTTCTATAACGGCAAGTATTCTTTCTTCTGGCTTAACTATTTTTACTTTTAATGCTTCTTCTTTTTCTCCTCTATTTATTGCTAATATTCTATGGCTTGGTATTCTACTTACTTTTTCAGAGAATTCATAGTACATTTCATAGTTTGTTTTTTCTTCTGCATTACTTGCTTTTGTTTCTATTATTCCTTCTCTATATACTAATTTCTTTATTTGTTTTCTGTATTCTGCATTATCTGATATATCTTCTGCTATAATATCACATGCTCCTTGTATTGCTTCTTCTACAGTTTTTACTTCTTTTTCATCTTTGTTCTTATTTGCTTTTGCATTATCTTCTTCTTTGCTATCTTCTGAATCGTTTTGCTTTTCTCTTGTATTTTTTCCTACAGTTATATATTGTTTTGCTATTTCTTCTAATGGAGTTTTTTCTTCTTGTTCTATTATAATTTTAGCTAAAGGCTCTAGACCTTTTGCTTTTGCTATTGTAGCTCTTGTTTTCTTTTTCTGTTTATATGGTCTATATATATCTTCTACTTCTGCTAATGTTTTTGCCATTTCTAGTGCTATAACTATTTCGTCTGTTAATTTTCCTTGCCCATCTATTGAATTTACTACTTCTTGTTTTCTTTCCTCTAAATTGCGAAGATATGAAAGCCTTTCTCCTAAGTTTCTTAAAACTTCGTCAGAAAGCCCTCCTGTTACTTCTTTTCTATAACGTGCAATAAATGGTATTGTATTTCCGTCGTCTATTAATTTTATTGTTGCATCTACTTGTGATTCTTTTATATTTAATTCCTCTGCTATTATTTTTGTAATATTCATTTGTATACCTCTTTCCTATTTTTAATAGAACAGAACTTTTTGTTCGCTTTTTGAGCATCAACAAGCGTTCATCTCTATTCAATTCCTAAATATTCATTATATGTTAATTCTCTATCTATTACTCTTCCATCATCTTTTAAATCTATTATTCTATTTGCTACTGTTTGTGTTAATTGATGATCATGCGATGTAAATAATATGTTTCCTTTAAATCTGCTCATTCCTTCGTTTAGGGCTGTAATGCTTTCCATGTCTAAATGGTTTGTAGGCTCGTCCATTATTAATAAGTTTGCTCCTGATAACATCATTTTAGATAACACGCATCTTACTTTTTCCCCTCCTGATAGTACTTTTACATATTTTAATGCTTCTTCTCCTGAGAATAACATTCTTCCTAAGAAACTTCTTACATATGTTTCGTCTGGATCTTTTGAATATTGACGTAACCAGTCTGTTAGTGTCATGTCTTCTTCGAATAAGTAGTTGTTGTCTTTAGGGAAGTATGTGTGTGTTATTGTTGTTCCCCATTCTATTTCTCCTTCGTCTGGTTCTAATTCTCCTTCTATTATTTGGAATAGTGTTGTTTTTGCTATTTCGTTATCTGCTAAAAATGCTATTTTGTCATCTTGTTTTACTGTGAATGATACGTTTTGTAAGATTTTTTCTCCATTTATTGTTTTTGATATATTTTTTACTTTTAAAATTTCTTTTCCTGGCTCTCTATCTGGCTTAAAGTCTATGTATGGGTATTTTCTGTTTGATGGTTTTATTTCATCTAATTCTATTTTTTCTAATGATTTTTTCCTTGATGTTGCTTGCTTTGATTTTGATGCGTTTGCACTAAACCTTGCTATGAAGGCTTGCAATTCTTTTATTTTTTCTTCTTTCTTTTTGTTTTGTTCTTTCATTTGTTTTAATAATAATTGACTTGATTCATACCAGAAGTCGTAGTTTCCTGGAAATACTTTTATTTGACCAAAGTCGACATCTGCTATGTGTGTGCATACTTTGTTTAGGAAGTATCTATCGTGTGATACTACTATTACTGTGTTTTCAAAGTTTATTAAAAATTCTTCTAACCAACTTATGCTTTTTAGGTCTAAGTCGTTTGTTGGCTCGTCTAGTAATAGTATATCTGGATTTCCAAATAATGCTTGTGCAAGAAGTACTTTTACTTTTTCTTTGGCTTCTATTTCTTTCATTAATTTATAATGATTTTCTGTTGCTATTCCTAAGTCGTTTAAAAGCACTGCTGCATCTGATTCTGCATTCCATCCATCTAATTCTGCAAATCTTTCTTCTAGTTTTGCTGCTACCATTCCATCTTCTTCACTGAAGTCTGGTTTTGCATATATTGCATCTTTTTCTTTCATTATTTTATATAATTCTTGGTTTCCCATTATTACTGTATCGATTATTGTGTTTTCTTCATATGCAAAGTGGTCTTGCTTTAAAACTGATAGTCTTTCTGTTTTTTCTTTTGTTACTTCACCTTTACTTGGCTCTATTTCTCCTGATAGTACTTTTAAAAATGTTGATTTTCCAGCACCATTTGCTCCTATTATTCCATAGCAACATCCTTTGTTGAATTTTATATTTACGTCTTCAAATAGTGTTCTTTTTCCAAACCTTATGGTTACTCCTATTGCATTTAACATTTTTTATCCTCCTAATTCTTTTTTCCGTAATGTTTTCTCTTTTTTGTTACTTTGCCATTATATATGATATTTGTTTTTTTTTCAAGACTTTATATTATTTTTATTCAGCGAAAAAAGAACATTTTGTATTTAAAAAAATCTTTATGTTTGTTAAACATAAAGACCTTTTTTGTTAATCCATCATTCCTTTTCTTCTAAGCCATATCATTGTAAGTACTGCTATTGCTATTGATATTGCTACTACTATTACAAATCCTAGTGGATTTTGTTGGAATGGTACTGCAACATTCATTCCCCAATAACCTGATATTAATGTTGGTATGGCTATTATTATTGTTATTGATGTTAGGAATTTCATTACTCCATTTAAGTTGTTTGATATTATTGATGCATATGCATCCATTGTTCCATTTAAGATGTTACTATATATTTGTGCCATTTCTATTGCTTGCTTGTTTTCTATTATTGAGTCTTCTAGTATATCTTCGTCTTCATCATATAATTTTATGATTTTTCCTCTTAGAGTTTTTTCCATTACTAGTTGGTTTGATTTTAGTGATGTTGTGAAGTATACTAAACTTTTTTCTAAACTTAACATTTTTAGTAATTCTTTATTTTTTAATGAACTTTTTAGTACACTTTCTGCTATTTCTGTTTCTTTGTTTATTCTTTTTAGATATTTTAAATATTCTGATGCATTTTTATAAAATATTTGTAATATCGTTCTACTTTTTTTATATGTAATTATGTTTTTTAGTTTGTTTTTTTCTAGTTCATCTATTATTTGATTTTTCTTTATTGATACTGTTATTAAATAGTCATCTCTTACAACTATTATACCTAATGGTATTGTTGTATATTCTTCTGTATCGTTTTTTTTGTCTTTTTCAACTATTGGTACGTCTATTATAAATAATATTGTTTTGTCGTCTTCTTCCATATCTATTCTGGCTTTTTCTTCAATGTCTAATGAATATTTTATAAAGTCTTCTTCTATTTTTAATTTTTGACATACTTTTTTTATTTCTTCTTCTGTCGGGGCAATCATATTTATCCAATTTCCTTTTTTAAATTCTTTTGTTTCTTGTGTTATATTTGTTTCTAAATCTGTATTGTACATTTTTATCATATGAATCTCCCCTTATAATTTCATTTTTTCCATACTATATTATATTCTTTTTTCTATTATTTTGCAATGTTTTTTCGAAATTATGTAAATTAATTTTAAATTAAAAATAAGAAGCGGCGCTTCTTTTTCCGCTTCTTTTTTATTATTTTATTTATTCAAATAATTTTTTTACGTCTTTCATAAATATTATTTCCTCAATAATATCTATTATTGAATAAATTATTAATACTATTCCTATTGTTGCAACAATTACTTGTTTATTAAATATTATAAATATTCCACATGCTAACATTATTAATGCAAGTATTAATATTGGTATCCATATGTTTTTATTGCTTTGCTTTTTTACTTTTAATGCTACACTTAGCCTTATTAATGCTGTGTATGTAATCCATATACCTATTACTATATTTAAAAATATTGCTATTGCTGAACTATATATTATTGCTACTATTCCTAATATTATTGCTAATATTCCTAATATCATATCATATTGGTATAAGTCATATTCACCTTTTGATGAAACAAAATTTATAATTTTTCCTATTCCTATTATTATTAATATTGCTCCTATTACATATGAAATTATTGCTATTATTTCATCTGGTTTCCATACTAATATTACACCTATTAATATAAATATTAGTGAAATTAATATTGATAGCCATCCTGTTTTTTTAAACATTTTTTGTAAATAGTCCATTTGTTACCTCCTTTTTCTAAATTCTATCACTTGTATTTTTTTTCGTCAATTATTTCATAATAAATTTACAAATTTCTATTGTTGTCTTTTTTTTATATGATATAATAAATAAAAATTATACGGAGGTAACCATTTTGAAAAAAAATAGTAAAATTATTTTATTTGTTTTAGCAATATTATTTATTATTGGAATTATTGTTGTTTTATGCATTTTGCTTGAAAATCCTAATGTAAAAAAGTTTAATGAAAAAATTGGTTTGATTGAAAAATCTTTTTTACAAAAAACTTCTTTTAATACATTGGATGAATATTTTGTCATAATTTCTGTTTCTGATATGGAGAAGCAAGCAACTGTAAAAGTTGGTAGTGGCAGTTCTTTAAATTCTGCCTTTTCTGATGCTAAACGTAAAATTTCTAAGTTTATTAAAGAAAATGAGTATAATGTTGAATGGGTTAAATTAGATGTTGTTAATTCTATTTCTTCTAATTTTCAAACTGAACTTGAAAATACAACTTATGCTTATACTTATAGAAAGGGTATTATTTTTGAAAATGCTAATAGCAAAATTGTATTAACAGAAGCTGAACTAAATTCAAATGAGCTTATTGATTATGAAAATCATTCTTTGAATTTAAATAATTTAAATGATTATTTAAATTTGCCTAGTTATGAAGTAATTAAATCTACTCCAACTAACATAAAATCTTTTTCTACTAAGTCTTGTTTTTGTGATGAGTACAATTATGTATACCAATTATATGATGATGGTGATACTTGTGGAACTAGAATTTTGAATAATATAGATTCTTCTTTTATAAATCATCTTGTTCTAACTTCTTCTAACTATTTATTTAACATGCTTGGAGATGATGGAAAGTTTGTATATGGCTATAATCTTACTAATGGTAAAAAGCTTTCTGGATATAATATTTTAAGGCATGCCGGAAGTGTTTGGTCTTTAATTGTAACTTATGATGATGATGCAGATGGAATGAAAAAACAAAAAATTAATTCTGCTTTGGATTATTTAAAAGATTTCTTAACTAATGATGGTAATTTATATTTTGTTATGAATTATGAAAAAGATGAAATTCCTTTAGGTGCAGGTGCTTTAACTATTCTTGCTATTTGTGATTATACTAGCACTTTTATGGATACACAATATATTGATCTTGCTCAAAAGATTGGTGATGGAATTTTAAGTATGCAACAAAGTGATGGTCATTTTGTTCATACTTTAAATACTGATTTTTCATTAAAAGAGGATTATAAGTCTTTTGTTTATACCGGCGAATCTATATTTGCTCTTTGTAAATTATATGGTGCTACTAAAGATGAAAAGTATTTAAATGCTGCCGAAAGAGCTTTACAATATTGCGTTAATAGTGATTTTTCTATTCATAGTGATCATTGGATTTCATATGCTATAAATGAGATTTCTAAATATGTAGATAATTCAGATTTTTATGAATTGGGCTTGAAAAATTTTACTAGAAATATAAATAATATTGAAAATGAAGAGACTTCTTACTCTACAGCTCTCGAATTATTGATGCAGTGTTTTAAACTATATAATACTCTTTCTGATAAGCAAATAGATGTAAATGGTTTGTCTGACTTTCCTATTCAAAAACTAACTTCTCTTATAAAGTCGAAAGCAAATTCTATTCTTAGCTTATACATGTATCCTGAAACTGCTATGTATTTAAAACATCCTTCTAAATATTTAGGTGCTTTTTTCGTTAGACCAGAATCTTTTAATATAAGAATAGATGATATTCAACATTCTATTTTATCTTACTATTATTTTAAAGAAATTTTAGATTAATTTATGTGTATATGACATTTTAATAGGGTAGAAATGGAAATGTTTTTTGTTTCCTTTTCTACCCTATTTTATGGTGGGCAACGAGGGGGTCGAACCCTCGACCTTCTGATTAAGAGTCAGCTGCTCTACCAACTGAGCTAGTC
>CANQDO010000063.1 GCA_947593355.1 uncultured Clostridia bacterium
GTAAAAATAAAGCATGAAAATAAAAAATAAGACATTTTAATTTAAATAATGAGTAATTTTATATTAAAAAAATAAAATGCTTTAAAATTGAATTTGATAATAAAAATAAAAAAATTGGTTAAAAAGATTTAAAATTTGACAAACAAATTAAAAAAGGCGAACATTTTAATATATTGGTTTAAATATGAAACGCTGTAACACTTGATAAAAGCGAACAAGAGAAGAAAAAACATTTGACTATAAGACAAGTTAATAAAAATTATATTACAAAAATAATAAAATTTGTTAAAAAGTTAAAATCGATTTTTAAAAACAATGATTTCTGTTTCACAAAGGACAGAAATTTTGCAATAACAAAAAAATATATTAAAAATTTGAACGATTTATTTTGTGAAACATCGAAAATTGTTGATGAAATAGCGGGTTTTAGGCTGTGAAACAATTTTTAAATTTAATAAAATATGTTGAAAGAAGGATTGAAAAATATGAAATATAATGGAGGAAATTTTGATGTAGCAGTAATAGGTGCAGGACATGCTGGGTGTGAAGCAGCACTTGCTTCAGCAAGATTAGGTAAAAAAACTTTACTTTTTTCCATAAGTTTAGAAGCTATAGCAAATATGCCTTGTAATCCACATATAGGAGGTAGTTCAAAAGGGCATTTAGTAAGAGAAATAGATTGCCTTGGCGGAGAAATGGGAAAAAATATAGATAAGACTTTTACACAATTAAGAATGTTAAACACTTCTAAAGGTCCTGCAGTATATTCATTAAGAGCTCAAGCAGATAGAAAAATGTATCAAATGGAAATGAAACATACTATAGAGAAACAAGAAAATTTATATTTAAAGCAGGCAGAGATTGTTGATATTGTTGTAGAAGATGGAAAGATAAAGTCAATAGAAACAAATATAGGGGCCGTATATAATGTTAAAACGCTAATTGTTGCTACAGGTACATATTTAAAAGGAAAAATTTATATAGGAGAAACTTCTTTTGAAAGTGGACCAGATGGAGTGTTTCCAGCAAATAAGCTTTCAGAGGCACTAAAAAGAGAAGGAGTAGAGCTTGTAAGATTTAAAACTGGTACTCCAGCAAGAATAAATAGAAGGACAATAGATTTTTCTAAAATGGAAATACAGGAAGGAGATAAGAATCCTGAAGCATTTTCTTTTGAAGATGAAATAAGAAAAGACGTGGAACAATTACCATGTTATTTGACATATACTAATGAGAAAACTCATGAAATTATAAGAAAAAATTTACACCGCTCACCTTTATATGGTGGAGAAATAGTGGGAACAGGGCCAAGATATTGTCCATCAATAGAAGATAAAGTTGTACGTTTTGCAGATAAACAAAGACATCAAATATTTGTTGAACCAATAGGAAGAGATACTGAAGAAATGTATATTCAGGGGATGAGTTCTTCATTACCAGAAGATGTTCAAATAGCGATGTATAGGACTATTCCTGGTTTAGAAAATGCTGAATTTACAAGGCCTGCCTATGCAATAGAATATGATTGTATAAATCCAGCAGATTTAAAATTATCACTTGAATATAAGAAAATAGATGGTTTATTTTTTGCAGGGCAGACTAATGGAACTTCTGGATACGAAGAAGCTGCTTGTCAAGGTTTAATAGCAGGAATAAATGCTGTAAGGAAAATTGAAGGTAAAGAGCCTATAATTTTAGATAGATCACAGGCTTATATTGGAGTATTAATTGATGATATTGTTACAAAGGGGACAAACGAACCATATAGGATGATGACTTCTAGGGCAGAATACAGGCTTCTTTTAAGACAAGATAATGCTGATTTAAGGTTATTGAAAATAGGTCATGAAATAGGTTTAATTTCTAATGAAAGGTATAATAAGTTTTTAGTAAAAAAAGAGCAAATTGAGAAAGAAATAGAAAGAATTAGAAATACTGTAATAAAACCTTCTGAAAAAGTGAATGAATTTTTAAGAAAAAATAATTCCTCTGAAATAACTACGGGAGTATGTTTAGCAGATTTGATTAAAAGAACAGAATTAACATATGATGCATTAAAAGATATAGATGAAGATAGAGAAGAATTGCCTGAACAAGTAAAAAAAGAAGTTGAAATTGAATTAAAATATGAAGGATATATAAAATTACAGGAAGCACAAGTTGAAAAGTTTAAGAAATTGGAGGAAAAACTTCTTCCAAAGGATATAAATTATGAGGAAATGAAAGGTTTGAGGTTAGAAGCAAGGCAAAAATTAAATAGAATAAAACCTAATTCTGTAGGACAAGCATCTAGAATATCAGGGGTGTCTCCAGCAGATATATCAGTACTTTTAATATATTTAGAAACTAATAAATAATGAAAGGAAGAAGAAAATGAATTTAGAAGAATTTTCACAAGAATTAATAAATAAATGCGAAAAATTGAATATTAGTATTGAGCCAAAAGATACTGAAAAATTTTATAAATATATGAAGTTATTAATAGAATGGAATGAAAAAGTTAATTTAACAGCTATTGTTGAGCCAAAAGAAATAATTTTAAAACATTTTGTAGATTCCTTAACTATTTTAAATAATATTCATGATAATGATAAAGTTATTGATATTGGCACAGGAGCTGGTTTTCCAGGATTACCAATAGCTATAATGAATAATAAAAGCAATGTTACTTTACTAGATTCACTTAATAAGAGAGTTAATTTTTTAAATGAAGTATTAAAAAAAATAGAACTAAATAATGTAACAACTATTCATTCTAGGGCTGAAGATTTTGGAAAAGATAATAAATATAGGGAAAAGTATGATATAGCAGTTTCAAGAGCTGTTGCACCTTTAAATATTTTATTAGAATATATGCTTCCAACAGTAAAAGTTGGTGGAAAATGTATTTGTATGAAATCTTCATCTATAGAAGAAGAATTAAATATGGCGAAAACGGCATGTGGAATATTAGGAGGAGAGATAGTGGATATACAAAGTGTGATTTTGCCAGATACAGATATTGAAAGAAAAAATATTGTTATAAAGAAGGTAAAAAATACTCCTTTGAAATATCCAAGAAAAGCTGGAATGCCTTCAAAAGAGCCAATTAGATAAGAATAAAAATAGATAGATATTATAAAAAATATTTATCTATTTTTTTTAGAAATTAATTGAAATTTATTGACATATATTAAATAATTTTATAGAATATTTAGTGTTAAAAAATAATGATGGAGGTAATTAACTTGGGAAAAATAATATCAATAGCAAATCAAAAGGGTGGAGTAGGAAAGACTACAACCGCAGTTAATTTAAGTACTATATTGGCAAAAAAAGGTAAAAAAGTATTAATAATCGATACCGATCCACAGGGAAATGCTACTAGTGGTTTGGGTATGGATAAAGATGTTGAACTTTCTATATATGATGTTATTATTAATGACGAAGATGTTGAGAAAACTATAGTAAAAACACAAGTTAAAAATTTAGATATATGTCCATCTAGTATTAATTTAGCGGGAGCAGAGGTAGAACTTGTTTCAATGGAGTTTAGGGAACAAAAAATGAAGGAAAAAATAAATTGTCTCAAAGACAAATATCACTATATTATAATAGATTGCCCACCTTCTTTAGGTTTACTTACTTTAAATGCTTTTACTGCTTCAGATAGTGTTTTAATTCCTGTACAATGTGAGTATTATGCATTAGAAGGGTTAGGTCAACTTATAAATACAATTAATTTAGTAAGAAAACATTTAAATAAGGAATTAGCTATAGAAGGAGCTTTACTAACAATGTTTGATGTAAGAACAAATCTATCTAATCAAGTTGTTAAAGAAGTTAAAAAATATTTTGGAGATAAGGTGTATAAAACAGTCATCCCTAGAAATGTTAAATTAAGTGAATCTCCAAGCTATGGAATGCCTATTTCAATTTATGATCCAAGATCAAAGGGTGCAAAATCATATGAAAAATTTGTTAAAGAATTTATAAAAATTAATGAAGAAGAACAAAAGGCAAAACATATGAAATAAAAATAAATAAAGGAAGGATGATTATTATGGCAAAGAAAACTGGATTAGGAAAAGGATTAGATGCTCTTTTTGGAGATAATACTATAATGGAAAATAATATAAATTTTGAAGAAAAAAAAGATGGCGAAATAGTTGAAAAAATAAAACTAGTAAATATAGAGCCAAATAGGAATCAACCAAGAAGAACTTTTGATGAAGAATCAATAGAGGAATTAGCAGAATCTATAAAAGTGTATGGAGTAATTCAACCAATAATTGTGTCTCCAAAAGATAATTATTATGAAATAGTAGCAGGAGAAAGAAGATGGAGAGCTTCAAAAAAAGCAGGTCTTACAGAAATACCATGTATTATAAGAAATGAAGATGATAGAAGAAAAAGAGAAATAGCACTTATAGAAAATATTCAAAGGGAAGATTTAAATCCAATAGAAAAGGCAAGAGGTTTTAGACAATTATTGGACGAGTATGGACTTACTCAACAAGAGCTTTCTGATGTAATGGGTATAAGTAGAAGTACACTTGCAAATACAGTTCGTATATTAAATTTGGATCCAAGAGTAATAGATTTAGCTTTGGCAGGAAAATTAACTGAAGGTCATTGCAGAAGTTTAATGTCTTTCCAAGATGGTGACAAACAATATGAAGCAGCATTACATATAATAGAAAGTGGCGATTCTGTACATGATATGGAGAGAAAATTTAAAAATTCTAAAAAAATAGCAAAAATGGATAAAGAAGTTCAGAAAAAATATGAGGCAATATATAGAGATATAGAAGATAGATTTCAAGGATTCTTTGGAACAAAAGTTAAGCTTGATGCAGGTGCTAAAAGTGGAAAAATTATAATAAAATATTCTTCAAATGAAGATTTGGAAAGAATATTGGATTTAATAAATAGATAATATAAAAAATATGTATATAAAAAAAGTTTGTGTAAAAAATAACATATACAAATAGTAGTAAAAGCTTTGAAAAAAAGGTTTAAAGTATTGACATTGGGCTTAGAAATGTGTTAATATATATAATGTTACTGCAAAGTAACATTTCACTCGGAGAGGTGGTCGAGTTGGTTTATGGCACCAGTCTTGAAAATTGGCGTGGGTTCATAGCCCACCGTGGGTTCGAATCCCACCCTCTCCGCCAAAAATGGAAGTTAGAATATAATATAACTTTTTCTAGCTTCCATATTTAATATAAATGGAGCAGTACCCAAGTGGTTGAAGGGGGCAGTTTGCTAAACTGCTAGGGTTCGTAAGGGCCGCGGAGGTTCAAATCCTCTCTGTTCCGCCAAAAAAATGCAAAGTATTTAATACTTTGCATTTTTTGTTATATAGTTACTTTTTCTTTACTTTCAATATTTTCTTTTTCTGTTAATTCATTTAATTTATTTTGTGATTTTAAATTATCTTTTGCAACTGTCATTAAAAGTTTAATTCTATTAGTTTGGTTTGCTTCGCTGGCACCTGGGTCATAGTCAACAGGAGAAATATTTGCTTCAGGGAACATATTTCTAATAGTTTTAATAACACCTTTACCTACAACATGATTTGGTAAGCAAGCAAAAGGTTGTACACAAATAATATTAGGAATACCATGTTCAATATATTCAATCATTTCAGCTGTTAAAAACCATCCTTCACCAGTTTGATTTCCAATAGATAAAACATTCTTTACCTTATCTTCAAGTTCCCAAATATTGCAAGGTGGAAGATATCCTTTTTTAGAATTTTCAAGAGCAATTCTTTCATCTTTTTCAATTATGTCAATTAATTTTATAGCTGTTTTAAAAATTTTAGCCTTTACGCCATCTGTTTTTATAAGTTCATTAAATGTAATTTTGTGAGTAGCAATAAACTTAATAAATCCCATAAAATCAGGTAAAACAACCTCTGCGCCTTCTTCTTCTAATTTGTTAGCAACAAAATTATTTCCAAAAGGATGGTATTTTATTAATACTTCTCCAACTATTCCAACTTTAGGTTTTTGTATTGATGTGTCTAATTCTATTTTTTCAAAATCATTAACTATGTCATATAAACTATTATTAAATTCTTTCATAGTAGACTTTTCCAAAAGCTTTTTACATTTTTGCATCCACTCATCAAAAAGTTTTTGAGTTTCACCTTTATGTACTTCGTAAGCTCTGTTCTTTGTAAGCATTTTTTGTAGTAAATCTCCGTATACTACCATTTTTAAAAGACGCTCTACTAAAGGTATAGTAATTTTAAAGCCAGGCATTTTTTCCATACCTACAACATTAAAAGATATAACAGGTACATTTTCAAAGCCAGCATCTTTTAAAGCTTTTCTTATAAATCCAATATAATTTGTTGCCCTACAACCACCACCAGTTTGAGACATGATTAAAGCTGTTTTGTTTAAATCATATTTTCCAGACTGTAAAGCTTCAATCATTTGACCAGTAGTTAATATAGAAGGGTAACATGCATCGTTATTTACATATTTTAAACCAGTTTCAACAGTATGTTCTGTACATTCTCTAAGTAGTTCAACCTTATAGCCAGAAGAACGAACTGCAGACTCTAATAATTCAAAATGAATTGGAGCCATTTGAGGAATTAAAATTGTATAATCCTTTTTCATATCTTTTGTAAATATTTTTTTATTACATTCATAATTACCGTTATTTGTATTTTCTTGTTTCTTTAGAGCTTCACGCTTTTTCATACTAGCTAAAAGAGAACGTATTCTAATTCTTACAGCACCTAAATTATTTATTTCGTCTATTTTTATTAATGTATACATTTTTCCATAACTTGAAAGAATTTCTTCAACTTGATCTGTTGTAACAGCATCAACACCACATCCAAAAGAATTTAATTGAACCAATTCTAAATTATCATGCTTTCCAACAAAGTCAGCAGCAGCATAAAGTCTTGCATGAAATACCCATTGGTCAACAACTCTTAAAGGACGTTTAGCCTCTGTTAAATGAGAGATACTATCTTCTGTTAGTACACATAAACCTAAACTTGTAATTAAAGTGTCAATACCATGATTTACTTCAGGGTCTGTGTGATAAGGACGACCAGCTAAAACTATACCATGTAAATGATTTTCGTCAATATATTTTAAAGCTTCTTCGCCTTTTTTTCTAATATCGTTTTTAAAATTCTTATATTCTTCATCTGCTTTTATAGCAGCCTCTAAAACTTCTTTTTTATTAAAGTTATATTCTTTAAATTCTGGTAAATCCATAATAGCATTTGCTAATTTTTTAGGTTCAAAAGGTAAAAATGGATTTAGAAACTTAATATTTTTATCTTTTAATTCTTCTACATTGTTCTTCAAAACTTCAGAATATGAAATAACAATAGGGCAATTATAGTGATTATCAGCCTTTTCATATTCTTTTCTTGAATAAGGCATACAAGGATAAAAAATAGTTTTTATTCCACTATTTATTAAACTTACAATATGACCATGTGAAAGTTTAGCAGGATAACAAACAGACTCTGAAGGCATAGACTCAATACCTTTTTCGTAAGTTTTCCTATTACTCTTTTCAGAAATTATAACTCTAAAACCTAAATTAGTTAAAAATGTGAACCAAAAAGGATAATCCTCATACATATTTAAAACTCTAGGTATTCCTATTGTTCCACGAGTCGCTTTTTCTTCAGATAGAGGTTCATAATTAAACAATCTTTCATTTTTATACTTAATTATGTTAATTAATTTATCAGAAGATGTTTCGACTCCAGCGCCCTTCTCACAACGGTTTCCAGAAATATATTTAGCTCCATTACTAAATTTATTAATAGTAAGTAAGCAATGATTTTCACAGCCATTACAACGAACATGAGAAGTTGAAATTTCTAATTTATCTAATTCATTTTCTTTTAATAATGTAGATTTATATTCCATATCAAAATTAGATTCATATTGTTCTTTAGAAAGAAGAGCAACACCGTATGCCCCCATAAGACCTGCAATATCTGGTCTAACTACATTTCTTCCAACAATTAATTCAAAAGCACGTAAAACAGCATCATTATAAAAAGTTCCCCCCTGAACTACTATATGTGCACCTAAAGTCTTTACATCTCTTACTTTCATAACTTTTTGAATAGCGTTTTTAATAACAGAATAAGAAAGTCCAGCAGAAATATCACCAACACTATAACCTTCTTTTTGAGCTTGTTTAATTTTAGAGTTCATAAAAACGGTACATCTTGAGCCTAAATCAACAGGATTTCTAGCATCAAGAGCAGAATTTACAAACTCTTCAATAGAAAGACCCAAACTTTTTGCAAAAGTTTCTATAAAAGAGCCACAACCTGAAGAACAAGCTTCATTTAACATTATATTATCAATAGCACCATTTTTCATTTTTATGTATTTCATATCCTGACCACCAATATCTACAATACTAGTAACATCAGGCATAAATTCTTTTGCAGCAGTATAATGTGCTATAGTTTCAATTTCATTTAAATCTACATTTAAAGCAGTTTGAATTAATTTTTCGCCATAACCTGTAACACCGCTATATCTAATAGTAACTCCTTCTGGAAGAACAGAATATAAAGTTTTAAGCATTTTTATAACACTTTGTAAAGGGTTACCCTCATTACTTCCATATAAAGAATATAAAAGAGCGCCATCTCTATCTATTAAAACTAATTTCGTGGTTGTTGAACCTGCATCTATACCAACAAAAGCATCACCCTTATAAGAAGCAAGATCAGCCTTTTTAACCTTATCCTTTTCATGTCTTTTCTTAAATTCATCATATTCACTATCTATTTTAAATAAAGGACTTAATGGGTTTGTAGTATCGTCATGAGAGGATTTTAAAACTGCTATTTTACTCTTTAATTTTTCAGTAGAAATACTATGATAATTTATAGAATCTAAGGCAGCACCTTTAGCAACAAGTAAATGAGCTTCATCAGGCACAACAATATGCTCATCAGTTAACTTCAAAGTTTCTATAAATCTATTTCTAAGTTCAGATAAATAATTAAGAGGACCACCTAAAAATGCTACAGTACCTCTTATAGGTCTTCCACAAGCAAGTCCACTAATAGTTTGATTTACAACTGCTTGAAAAATAGAAGCAGCTATATCTTCTTTGGCAGCACCTTCATTTAATAAAGGTTGAATATCAGTTTTAGCAAAAACACCACAACGAGAAGCTATAGGGTAAATCATTTTATGATTTTTTGCAAGCTCATTAAGACCAGCGGTATCAGTATTTAATAAAGAAGCCATCTGGTCAATAAATGCACCTGTACCACCAGCACAAGTACCATTCATACGTTGCTCAATAGATTTACCAAAATAAATAATTTTAGCATCTTCTCCTCCAAGTTCTATAACAACGTCAGTTTGAGGAATATATTTTTCTACAGTCCTTTTGCAAGAAACTACCTCTTGAATAAAAGGTAAATCCAAAAATTTAGCAGCAGACATTGCTCCAGAACCAGTTAATGCTATTGTAAATTCACTATTTGGAAATCTATTAATTAAATCTTCTAACACTTTGCAAACAGTATTTTTTGTATCTGAAAAGTGTCTTTGATAATCTGTATATATAGTATTTAAATCTTCATCCATTACAGCTATTTTAACAGTTGTAGAACCTACATCTAAGCCTACATGTAATAAATTGCTCATATATAAAGCTCCCTTCTATTATTGTATTAAAAAATACAATAAAATCATTATTAATTTTATACGGAAATAGTGTTTTTGTCAAATATTTTGACATAAAAAATATATGTAATTAAAGGTAAAAATTCAAACAAATAACATAAAAAAATAATATAAAAAATATAGTTCTAAAATTAACTTGTCTAACATAAAAATTAAATAATTATATTGTAAACGGAGGGTTATATATGAAAAGAATAATTACTGTGATGATTATAATTTTATTAATAATAGGTGTAATTTTTGGAATTTTTTATTTATCAAGTGATAAAGAAGAAGAAATAACAGAATACACACCTCAAGAAGAAATATCAGAAGAGCAAATGAGACAAACAATGGTAACGCTTTATTTTAAAAATGAAAATGACGTTGTTCCTGAAGCAAGACTAATTGATGTAAAAAAATTGATGGAAAATCCATATGAAGAAATACTTAATATGCTATTAGAAGGACCAAAAAATAGTAATTTACAAAAAATAATTCCAGAAGGAACAAAAATTGAAAAAATAGAAAAACAGGGAGAAAATTTAATAATTAATTTTTCAGAAGAATTTAATAAAATAAAAGAAATGACAGAAGAACAAAAAAAGATGATAAATAATTCAATAGAAAAAACAATTACTCAACTAACAGAAATAAATGCAGTAGATATACGAGTTAATGACGAAAAAATGAATTAATAATTATTTAAAAATTTTATAAATATTAATACATTTTAATACTTTTTTAAAATTGCACAAAAAATTTTCTACTTCAAATAATGAATGTAAATAAGAATTATTATTTATACAATTTTTTTTGAAATTTATTTTATTATTTTTATAACCTTTAATATTCATAATTAAAATCCTTTAAATTTATTTTATATATAATATGAAAGAATAATATAAATAGTTATTTAAAAAAATAAAAAAATATTATATAATAGGGAAAATAAAAGAAGGGACGAAAAAAATATGAGTGGAATATTATATTTGGTTGCAACACCAATAGGAAATTTAGAAGATATAACATTAAGAGCAATAAATATTTTAAAAGAAGTAGATTTAATAGCTGCAGAAGATACAAGGCATACATTAAAATTATTAAATCATTTAAATATATCAAAACCATTAATTAGTTATCATAGGCATAATGAAGAAGTAAAATCAGATATAATAATAGAAAAATTAAAAAAAGGAGAAAATATTGCACTAGTTTCTGATGCAGGTACTCCAGTAATTTCTGATCCAGGGGAAGAAGTAGTAAAAGAAGCATTAAAGGAAAATATAAAAATAATTCCAATACCAGGTGCATGTGCATTAATAAATGCATTAATAGCTTCAGGGTTAGATGCAAAAGAATTTGCATTTTATGGATTTTTATCTACAAATAAAAAATTAAAAAAAGAAAAATTAGAAGAAATAAAAAAAGAGAAAAAAACATCAATAATATATGAAGCACCACATAAATTATTAGATACATTAAAAATAATTGAAGAAATTTTTGAAAATAGAAAAATAGTAATAGCTAGAGAATTAACAAAAATACATGAAGAATTTATATCTGGTACAGCTTCAGAAATTTTAGAAAAATATAATGAACCAAAAGGAGAACATATTATTTTAATAGAAGGAAATAAATTACAAGAAAATAGTGAAAAAAATATTTTAAATAATATGTCATTGGAAGAGCATTATAATTATTATGAAAAACAAGGTTTAATAAAAAATGAAATAATTAAAAAAATTGCTAAAGATAGAAATGTAAATAAAAATGAAATATATAAATATTTTATTAAAAATAAATAATAAATAAAAATTTATAATTAATAAAAAAAATAAATAATAAATAAAATAATTAATAAAAAATAAATAATAATAAAAATAAATAATAAAAAAATAAATAATAAAAAAATAAATAATAAAAAAATAAATAATAATAAATAATAAATAAAATGAAAAAATAAAAAAATTAATAAAATAAT
>CANQDO010000064.1 GCA_947593355.1 uncultured Clostridia bacterium
CCGACCCACGGATTAGAAATCCGTTGCTCTATCCAGCTGAGCTACTGAACCATATTCAAGCATAAATAATAATAACACGGAAAAGCAAAAAAGTCAATAAAAAATATGAAAATTATATAAAAGCCAAAATAATATTGTAAAAATAAAAATAATATTATAAAATAAAAAATAAATAAAAAGCAAAATAAAAATAGAAAAATAGGAGGACAAAATGAAAGAAGAAGAAAACGAAAGAATAACAAAATTAATATGGTATTTTACAATATTTAGCATATTAGGATTAATAATAGAAACAGTATACTGTTTTATAACATGTAATGGAAAATTAGAAAGTAGAAAAGGGTTAATAATTGGTCCATTTTGTCCAATATATGGAATTGGTGCAGTAGTAATTATAGCAGTATTAAACAAATTTCATAAAAAACCAGTGAAACTATTTATATTAGGAATAATTATAGGTTCAATCATAGAGTACACTTTAAGTTATGCATTAGAAGCAATGTATGGAAATAGATTTTGGGATTACTCTTACTTAAAATTTAATATTAATGGAAGAATATCATTAATATACTCAATTTTTTGGGGAGTATTATCAATAATAATAATAGACTATATAAAACCAGCAATAGACCATTTCATAAACAAAATAAAACCAAAAATAAGAAAAAAAATAGAAATAGGTTTAATAATATTTTTTATAATAGATGCAATTTTAACAGTAGTTGCAATATATACATATACCAATATAGCACAAGCAGAATATGAAAAAAGTTTAAACTCAAGTGATATTGTTAGTGATATTGTTACAGAAGAACAAGGTACTCAAGAAGAAGAAAAAGAAGATGAAGAAATAAATATATTTTATAATCAAATAATGCCAACGATATTTCCAAATATAAGAATTAAAGGTCAAGATGGTCAGTCAATATGGGTAAGAGATATTATGAAGAAATAAACTATTGGGGACGGGGTTAAATAGTTTAGCACATTGATAGATTATAAAATAACAATTAAACTAATAGGGACGGGGTTAAATAGTTTAACAATTTTGTTTTATACTTTACATATAAAACATTTTCTAAATATTTTTGTTAAACTATTTAACCCCGTCCCTATTAGTTTAATTGTTTAAAGTTAATTTTGTGCTAAACTATTTAACCCCGTCCCCAATAGTTTAGTGCAGATATCTTTAGTAGAGTTCCTTTTAGCAATTTTAGCAACATTTACCCTCATTTCAGAAAGTTTAGAAGCATCACCTAAAACAGAATTAAAAACTTCTTCAGGAGATAAAGAAGGCTTTAGCCAAATAGCTGCGCCAGAATTCTCTAAAAATTCTGCATTCTCTTCTTCTTGACCAGGAATAGGGTTAATAACAATAATAGGCAAGCCAGATGCTAAACTCTCACTTGTTGTTAATCCACCAGGTTTAGTAATAACTAAATCAGAAATAGACATAAGTTCAGGTACTTTATCAGTAAAAGGCAAAATTTTAATGCTATCAAATTTATTAAATTCATCAACAACCTTTTCAAACTCAGCCTTCATTTTTTCATTTTTACCGGCAATAGCAATAACCTGAATATCGAAAGAGGAAGAAGCCAAAGTTCTAAGTATTTGAACAGTTTTATCTTTTCCAAGACCAAAAGCGCCGCCACCAAAGAAAAGAATAGTTTTTTTATTAGGTTTTAAATCAAAAAAATTTAATATATCTTCACAATTATAATTTTGTAAAAATCTTTTAGAAATAGGTATGCCCGTAGCAAAAACCTTATTTGCATCTATACTATTATTATCTACAATTTTTTGTTTCATTAACTCATTTGAAACAAAATAAAAATCTACAAATTCACTTCCAACAAGCCACTGATCATGAGGTGCAAAATCTGTCATTATAGTTGCAAGCTTACAAGAAGTTTTACCCTTTTTCTTTAGATAACTAGTCATTTGAGAGCCAAAAGGATGAGTAGAAATAACCAAATCAGGATTATATTCTTTAAAAAATCTTGCCATTTTAACAGCCATAATTTTATTAGAAACAGTACTAATCTTAGAAAGAGCACCATTTTGAGATTTATAATAAACTTTTTCCCAAGCCCAAGGAGCCTTTTTTGCCATTTCCCTATAAGCAGCAGTTGTAACACTACTCAAAGCTTTATTTACATATTCAACGCAATCAACAAGTTCAGTTTGAACATCAGTATAATGTTCATCAATATATTGTTTTATAGAATTAGCCGCAGATAAATGTCCACCTCCATAAGCCGCATAAAAAATCAAAACTTTTTTCATAAAAATAAATCCATCCTCTCTATTAAAACTTTTGAATAAAAATAAATACATCCTCTCCATTAAAAATTTTGAATAAAAATAAAGATATCCTCTCTATAAAAACTTTTTTATAAAAATAACTATAAAATCATTTATAAAGATAATTTTATTATAAAGTACTTCTATTTTTTTCAAAAGCAATTTATTTTCAAACAACATTGTAACATAAAAAAATGAAAAAATCGAATAAAAAACATAAAAATAGGAAAAATAGTACAAAAGAGTAAAAAGGAAGGATTAAAAATATGAAAAAAATAATTTTAATATTACTAATTTTAATCACATTAATAGCAATATATACAATCATAACCGAAAATCAAAAAACAAACGCAGCAAGTAGATCATCTACATCAGACTTACAGCTAATGGCAAGAGCAATAAATGGAGAAGCAAGAGGCGAGCCATATGAAGGGCAAGTAGCAGTAGGAGCAGTAATTTTAAACAGAGTAAAAAGTTCAAAATTTCCAAATACAATAGCAGGAGTAATCTATCAGTCAGGAGCATTTACAGCCGTAGCAGATGGACAAATAAATGTGCCAATAGCAGAAGGTTCATCAGTTTTAAAAGCAGCACAAGATGCACTAAATGGTTGGGACCCAACAAATGGAGCCATATATTATTTCAACCCAGCCACAGCAACAAGTAAATGGATTTGGTCAAGACCATTAATAAAAACAATAGGAAAACACAGATTTTGTAGTTAAAAATTCAAATATAAATTAATAAATAAAATAGCAAGCGAAAATGAGAATAAAAAATTACTTAAAAATCAAAAATAAAATGGAGGGAAAAAAATGAGTACAGTAAGAGATAAAGTATACGATTGGGTAAACAGGTTAAGAGATAGACATATGCTTACATTAGTAGTAGTGTTAGTAGTGGCATTAGTAGGCGTTGGAATATATATATACAAAAGAGAAAGAGATTTTAGACAAGTTTCAGAAAACAGCTATAATATGGCATTTGTAGAATTAGTAGACTATGTCCAAAACGTAGAAACATATTTAGCAAAATCGCTAATATCAAGTACGCCAGAGCATGGAGCAGAAACTTTAACACAAGTATGGAGAGAAGCAAATTTAGCTCAAAGCTATTTAGCAAGGCTACCAATGGGATCACAAGAATTAGCAAATACTTCAAAGTTCTTAAATCAAGTAAGTGATTACAGTTATTCATTATCAAGAAAAAATATATACAATGAGGAACTAACACAAGAAGATTTTAACAACTTAAAAGAATTGCATAACTATAGTGTAGAGCTAGAAAATACACTAAATCAGCTTTCAACAGACATAAATGATGGTAGAATAAAATGGGGGGAATTAGATCAAAAAGGAAGCAATATATTTGCAACAGAAGTAAGTAATTTATCACACGATAGCTTTAGTAGCTTAGAAGAAAATTTTCATGAATATACAGGGTTAATATATGACGGAGCATTTTCAGAACACCTAACAAGTGCAGAAAAGAAAGGACTTACAGGAAATGACATAACAGAAGAACAAGCAAAATTAGTAGCAACACAATTTATAGGTCAAGAACAAGTAAAAGAGATAAATTCATTAGGATTATCAGAAAATACAAACATACCAAGTTATGACTTTAACATTACTTTAAATAATGCTCCAAAAGACGAAGACACACTAATATTATCTGTAACTAAAAAAGGTGGACACATAGTATTTATGTGCTACAACAGAAAAGTAGATGCACAAACAATAACAGAACAAAGAGCAGTAGAAATTGGAAAAAAATTCTTAAGTGAAAAAAATTTCCCTAATATGAAAGAAACATACTACCTAAAAAATGAAGGAATAATAACTATAAACTATGCATACACACAAGATGATGTTGTAATGTATCCAGACTTAATAAAACTAAAAATAGCATTAGACAATGGGCAAATATTAGGAATAGAAACAACAGGCTATTTAAACTCACACACACAAAGAAATCTGCCAGAAGTACAAATAACAAAAGAAGATGCAAAATCTTCATTAAATAAAGAACTAAATATACAAAGCGAAGGATTAGCAGTAATACCAACAGAATTTCAAACAGAAATATTTTGTTGGGAATTCAAAGGAAAAGTAGAAGACACAGAATTTTTAGTATATATAAATGCACAAAACGGCAAAGAAGAAGACATATTAGTAATAAAAGAAACTCCAAACGGAACCTTAACAATGTAGAATATAAAAGTCAAAATACAATACTAAAAATTGCAAATTATAAAAAATATAATACTAAAATTTGCAAATTATAAAAAAGTAATACTAAAATTTACAAGTTATAATAAACAACAAAAAGCAAATAATAAAAATAGAAAAACATATAAAAATGTTTTTCCGTTAGGAGGTAAGCCAAATGGATAATCGTAGTCTTATGTCTGAAAATTTAAAAGAAGAAATAGCAAAAGAATTAGGAGTATATGATCAAGTAAAAAAAGACGGAGGATGGGGAAACGTACCTTCAAAAACATGTGGAAATATAGTAAGTAAAGCAATAGAAATAGCAAATAGAAGCGTAGAAAATAAATAGGAAACTATACTATCACACAAACATTCCTATTATTAGGGATTAAAACAAAAAGTCTAGCAAAATCAAAAGTCTAGGCTTTTTGTTTTTAACATACTTCTTCACATCAAGAATATATTTTATATAGCAAAACATTTTACAATCATCAAATAAATTCAATCAAAATGATTGTAAATATTATAGAAGGAGTGATGTAATGAAAATCAATAAAAAAATTCTAATAGCCATAATAATTGCAATAATTATTTTAATAATTTCTACAATAATATATTATAAATTTGCAAAAAACGGAAATACTACTATTAATGAATCTGATGAACAGATTCTTCAAGATATATTAAATATTAGTTCATATAGTGCAAAAATAGAAATAGAAATAACATCAAATAAAAACAATAACAAATATATAATAAAACAAGAAGTACAAAATGGCACATCAAGGCAAGAAGTAATAGAGCCAGAAAATATACAAGGATTAGTAACAGAATATGATGGCAAAAATTTAAAAATAAAAAATAGTAAATTAAACTTAACAACAATTTACGAAGACTATGAATATATTGCAGAAAATAAATTATGGTTAAACTCATTCATAGAAGAATATAAAAATTCAAGCAATAAAAATATGAAAACAAGTGAAAATGAAATTATATTAGAAACACAAAACGTGGAAGATAAATACAATACTTATAAAACTCTATATATTGACAAAAAGACCAAGAAACCCACAAAAATGGTAATATCGGACATTAACAAAAAAGATACAGTTTACATATTATATAATGAGATAAAAATCTCTTAAACTAATATTAAAAATATATCAAAAATCAAAGTTTAAATACAGAAATATTAGGAGTGATTAACAAATGGTAATAAAAAGAGGAGATATGTTTTATGCTGATTTAAGTCCGGTAGTAGGTTCAGAGCAAGGAGGAATAAGGCCAGTCATAATAATACAAAATGATGTAGGAAATAAACATAGCCCAACAGTTATTGCAGCAGCAATAACATCACAAACAGGTAAAAATAGATTGCCAACCCATATAGAAATAGGAGCGGAAAATAGTGGATTAAAGTCTAATTCCGTAGTACTTGCAGAACAAATAAGAACAATAGATAAAAGTAGACTAAAAGAAAAAATAGGACATATAGATGATAATATTGTAATGAACAAAATTAATAACGCATTAGGCGTAAGCTTTGGTTTAGAAGAATAAAATATTAAACTCTTAAACTATTAGGGACGGGGTTAAATAGTTTAACACATTAACAATTTGAAAAAAGCAATTAAAGCAAAAACAAATTAGTGTTAAACTATTTAACCCCGTCCCTAATAGTTTAATAAATAAAAAAAGCGCAAAAAAGTTTCAATTTTTTAAAATTTGTGTTATAATAAAAATGTGAAACAAAATCAATATAAAAATAAAAAAATGTTTCACATATACGAGGAGGAGATACTATGGAAGAAAAAATTGAAATTATGAATCTTCTTCAAAGTAAACAAGTTCTTGAAAATGAATTAAAATCTCTTGCATATGGATCTGTAGAAATAAGAGAAAATGGAACTAATAAATATATATATGTACATTATAGAGAAGATGGGGTAGCGTTAACAAAATATGTAGGGGAATATACAGATGAATTATATAATTTGATACTAAATAATAGCATTAAAGCCAAACAATTAAAAAAACAAATAAGAGAAATAGTAAAAAAATTAAAACAGATGAATTACATAGAAGAAGAACTTTCAGAAGAAGTCGAACAAAATATAGATTTTGCAAAAAGACATTTAGTAGATACTATATATAAACAAGCAATATTAGAAGGAGTTGCAACCACATTCGCAGATACAGAAAGTATAATAGAAGGTGGAAAAGTAAACAATATGACAACAGAAGATATAATGAAAATAGTAAATCTAAAACATGCTTGGGAATTTATATTAAATAAAAATGTTATTTTAAGTGATACAAATTTTGCTTTATTATGTGAAATAAACAAAATGGTTGAAGAAGGGTTTTATTATACGGCAGGAAAAGTAAGAAATGTTCCAGTAATGATAGGCGGTACAACATGGAAACCAGACTTGCCTATAGAAAGTGTCATCAAAGAAGACTTAAAAGAAATTCTTGATAAGAAAATTGATGATATTGACAAAGCTATAGAGTTATTATTATATACAATGAGAAAGCAAGTATTTATTGATGGAAATAAAAGAACATCAGTAATATATAGTAACCATTATTTAATATCAAAAGGAAAAGGAATTATATCAATTCCAGCAGAATTAACAGAGCAATTCAAAGATTTGCTTATTCCATATTATGAAGGAAAAGATGAAAAAGAGATAAAAAAATTTATTAAAGAAAAATGTTATATAAGTATATAAACTATTAGGGACGGGGTTAAATAGTTTAACACATTAACAATTTGAAAAAAGCAATTAAAGCAAAAACAAATTAGTGTTAAACTATTTAACCCCGTCCCTAATAGTTTAAGAGTTTGTAAAAATTTAAATAAAATCTTGATATTTTTTTTATCTTATAGTAGAATTTAGTCGTATCAAAAAGATATAAAGGAGAAAATCAATGAAAATATTAAAAAATGTAGCAATAATAACATTAATTTTAGTAGGCATATTATGCATAAACGTAAAAAGTTTTGCTAAAACAGTTATAGTAACTACAGATGGACTAAACTTAAGAAGAGAAGCATCAACAGATTCAGAGGTAATGGATATTATAGAGATAAATAAAGAAGTAGAATACGTAGAAGAGCAAGGAAATTGGTATAAAGTAAAATACAATGGAATGACAGGATACATAAGTAAAGACTATGCAAAAATAAAAGATGAAAGCACATCAAGTAGCGGAGCTACACCAAATAATGGAGACACATCAAGTAGCGGAAATACATCAAGTAATGAAGGCGCATCAAACAACCAAAATACCAATAACGCAGAAAATACAAACACACAGCAAGGTGGAACAACCAATGCAGGAACAGCAAATGCTGAAACTAACAATATAGAAACAACTAATACGGAAACAGCCAATACAGAAACTAACAATACACAAGTAAATAATCCTGTAACTAGCAATCCAGAAACAAATGCTGTACAATCATCAAAATATATGAAATTCACAGAAAATACAGCAGGTTGCATATTACCATTAATAAATTCAAACATAATATATAACTTCCAAAAAGATGACATTGTAAAAGCAATAAGCTTTGTAAACGGTTGGATATACGTTGAATCAGAAACAAGAAATGCATGGGTTAGAGCAGATAAACTAACAGACACAGGAGAAACACAAACAAATACCAATCCGCAACAGCCAGAAACTCCAGAAGAGCCTCAAGACACCATAACAGAAGATCCAGACCTTACAGGACAAATAGAAGTAACACCAATGGATCCAAAAACAATGTATGTTCAAGAAGCATCTATATATGTAAGAAGTGGTCCAGGAACAACATATGATGTTGTAGACACACTTATAGCAAACAATTCCGTAACAGTTACAGGAAAAGTAAACGACTGGTATCAAGTAAAAATAGGAGACACTATAGGTTACATAGCAGGTTGGTTACTTGGAAATAGTACAAAAGAAACAACATCAAGAAGCGATGCAGAAAGAACTATAAGCACATCAGCCAATGCTAACATAGAAAATACATCAAATGAAACACAACCAAATACAACAAACGAAGTTACACCATCTAAAGGTGAGCAAATAGTAAACTATGCAAAACAATATTTGGGTTGTAAATATGTATATGGAGGTTCAGGTCCAAGCGTATTCGACTGTTCAGGATTTACAATGTATGTATACAAAAACTTTGGAATATCACTTAGTCATTCAGCAACAGCACAATCTAAAAAAGGAACTTATGTAGCAAAAGAAGATTTACAACCAGGAGATTTAGTATTCTTTAAAGACTTTGAAACAATGAATGGAATAGGTCATTGTGGCATATACATAGGAGGAGGAGAATTTATACACGCTTCTTCAGGAACAGGTTATTGTGTAAAAATTTCTACACTATCATCAGGAAGTTATAGCACAAGATATGAAACAGCCAGAAGAGTAATATAAAAAGAGGATTAAATAAATATGGCAAAAAGAAAATAACAAGTGGATTAAATAAATATGGCAAAAAGAAAATAACAAGAGAATAAGATAGAATAAAAAAGAGGATTAAAAAAGGGCTATAAATAGGAGGCAAAATGATAATATTAATAATAACAATATCATTTATAGCAGGTATATTATGGGGGTTATACTTAAAAATAAGTATAATCCCATTTTTAATACCAATAATAATACTAATAAAAAGAAAAAAGCTAATAATATTTATAATTCCATGTCTAATAGCAAGTATATACACATCATACTTAGAAAAGCAATATCAAACAAAATACAAAAATATAACTGAAGAAATAACAGTAGTAGGAACAATTATAAGCAATGCAGAAGAAAAGGAATATTCATATCAATATAAACTAAAAGTAGAAAAATTAATATATCAAGAAAAAGAGCAAAAACAATGTAAAAGCACACAAGTATTATTAAAAATAAAAAAAGTAAAAAATAATAAAACCCTAAATTATGGAGATAAAATATTATTAAACGGAGAATTTGAACTAGCTGAAGAAGCAAGAAACTATGGAGGATTTGACTATAGAGAATATCTAAAAACAAAAAATATATATGGAATAATAACATCAAAAAACACAAAATTAATAAAAGAAAAAAACGAAAATATTATAAACATACTTGCAAATGAGACCGCAACAAAAATAAAAGAAAATATAAAAAAAATTTTACCAGAAAAACAAGCAAACTTATTAACCGGAATTCTAATAGGAGACAAAACAAACTTAAATAAAGATGTACAAGAAGATTTTAAAAATAGTAATTTAGCCCATATGCTTGCAATATCAGGAGCACACGTATCATATATTATTTTAGGACTCACATTTGTATTAAATAAAATAGGCAAAAAAATATCAAAAATATTAACAATAATATTTTTAATATTTTTTACAATACTAACCGGAATGACACCATCAGTTCAAAGAGCGGTAATAATGTCAATATATATTTTAATAGGAAATTTATTACATAAAAAGCCGAATATATTAACAAGTATAAGCCTTTCAATGTTAATACTATTAATAGAAAATCCATACAATTTATTTGATGTAGGCTTTCAGCTATCTTATGCAGGAACAGCAGGAATCATATTATTAAATAAAAAAATAAAAATAAAAAAAAGCAAAATAAAAATAATACAAAAAATAAAAGAAATGATAATCGTAACATTATCTGCCAACATAATGATAATTCCAATAATGATGCTACACTACAATACCATCTCATTCACATTTTTAATTTCAAACATTTTAGCAAGTCCAATACTTGGAATAATTATAATATTAGGATTTATAATTGTTCTAATTTCATTCATAATAAAACCAATAATCATAAAAAATATTTTAGAAATATTTATAAACATTTTAATTACGATAGCAAACTTTTCTAGCAAATTACCACTTTCAAAAATATATGTAGTAACGCCAAACATGGTACAAATAATAACATATTATTTAGCAGTATTTAAAAAAAGAAAAAAATATATAATAATATTTTTAATAATAACAATAATAATGCCCAAAATACACATTTTTGAAGGAAACTTAAAAATAAATTTTATAGATGTAGGGCAAGGTGACAGCACGCTAATTACAACTCCATATGGAAAAAATATTATAATCGACGGAGGAGGCGCAAGAAACGAAAACTTTGACGTTGGAAAAAACACATTATTACCATATTTATTAGATAGACAAATAGAAAAAATAGATTTCTTAATTATATCACATTTTGATTCTGACCACGTTCGGAGGGTTATTAACAATTTTGCAAGAACTGCCAGTAGAAAAAATAATAATTTGCAAACAAGGTGAAAATTCAGAAAATTATGAGAAATTCAAACAAATAACACAAAACAAAAAAATATATACAGTAAAAAAAGGAGACGAAATATTAATAGAAAAAAACCTAAAACTACAAATATTATGGCCAAAAGAAGACCTTATAAAAGAAAATATTTTAAATAATAATTCGATGGTAGCAAAAATAAATTATAAAAATTTCTCCATGTTATTTACAGGCGACATAGAAGAAATAGCAGAAAAACAGATAATACAAGAATACAAAAATACAAACTTATTAAAATCAACAATTTTAAAAGTGGGGCATCATGGCTCAAAAACTTCATCAACACAAGAATTTATAGAACAAATAAAGCCTCAAATAGCATTAATAGGAGTAGGAGAAAATAATACATTTGGTCATCCAAGCGAAAACGTAATAACTAGACTGCAAAATATGCGGAGCACAAATATATAGAACAGATAAAATGGGAGAGATAAATATATGTGTAAATTCTAATGGA
>CANQDO010000065.1 GCA_947593355.1 uncultured Clostridia bacterium
GTGGGCAACGAGGGGGTCGAACCCTCGACCTTCTGATTAAGAGTCAGCTGCTCTACCAACTGAGCTAGTCACCCATATATTTTTTCAAGCAAGTATAATTATAGTATTTTTTATGTGTTTTGTCAACGATTTTGTAAAAAAAGCTTGAAGCTGTGTGTCTAATGAATTGTAAAAACATCAGCAAAATATAAGCGGAGGAATCTTATACCTCCGCTTTTCTATTTAGTTCCCCTTCTTATAACTGTTTCCATAGGTTTATATGTGTCGTTTGATAATAATGTTTTAGATTCTACCACACCATTATATTTTAATATTTTATATGTAATACTTTTTGCTCCTTCAAATCCTTGCTGTTCTGTTATTTCTGTTCCTTTCTCTAATGTATTATCATCTATATATGTAGTTGTATTTGGTATCGTTTCTATAATTTCATCCTCTATTACTACTTCGTATTCTTTTTCTTCAGGTATTCCATATATTGCTACTTCTACTACGCCATTTCTAACTGTTGATTTTATTTTTACTGGATATTTTCTTGTATTTTTAAATTGAAAATCTATGGTTCCCCATGATACTGTTGCATCTCTTCCAGCATTTATATATGCACATAAATATCCGTGGTTTGTTCTAGCAACTATTTCTAAATTTGCATATAATACTGCATTGTATAATGTTGATGATAATTGACAAATTCCTCCTCCTATTCCATTAACTAATTTTCCTCCTATATATTGACCTGCTTCTTTATACCCTTCTGATATTGTTCTTTCTCCAACTGCCTTATTGTAAGAAAATGTTTCTCCTGGTAATATTATTGTTCCGTCTATTTTTTTAGACGCAATCGCTAAGTTTTCACTTCTGTTTTGATCTTTTACATCATACCTTGTTACAAATTCTCCTAGATTAATTGGAAATGCTTCTCCTGCTAATGAATCTATTGTTTTTTCAGGTACAGTTATTTTTAATGGTATTATGTATTCTTCCTTTTTTTCTTTTACAATGTCTTTTGCTTCTGCAATTGTTATTGCAAAATCTACACCATTTACATGTGGATGTATTTCTACTGGATTTTCTTTTATATATGCATCTTCAGGTTTTTTATATATTTCTGTATGTATTTCGTCTATGTCTATTTCATTTGGATTTACTGTTTGTATTGGTATTTTTATTGTTTGTTTATCTTGCTTTTTTAGTTCTTCTTCTATTCGCTTTTTTAATTCTTCTTTTTGTGTTATTATTCCTTCTTGTCCTGCTTTTATAATTAAATTTGATTCTTCTACATAATAATTATTTTCTATCATTGCTCCTGGTAATTTACCATCTATTTCTTCTATTTGTTTATTAATATTTTCTTCATTCACATCTAAATTAATTGATATATTTTTTCCAAATAACATTGTAAACAATATTTCGTAATTGTTTTGTATTATGTTGCCTATTTTTCCTGTCTCACATGCTTCTTGAATTGCACTTTGTACCTCTATTTTGTCAATGATTTCTTGTGCACTTATACTTTCTTCTAAATCTTCATAGCTTAAGTTGATTTCACTATTTAATAATTCTTGTTTCCAATCATTTATTTTTTTCGTTACTTCTTCTTGTGATAAGTTTGAAACATCTATTCCTTCTATTTTTATTCCTAATATTGTTTTACTGTTTCCCATATTTAAAATTGAAAATATAACCGAAAAAAGTGCTACTGACATTATAATTATTATACTATTTATTATTATTATATTTTTCTTTTTATTAATTTTCCTACTTCTTTTATTTGTTCTTCTTCTCATAATTATTGCCTTTCCTTAGTGTATTTTTATTTTATATTAACATATTATAATTTGTTTTACAATATATCTTATTTTTTTACAATATTTTTTATTTACTTCTAGACAAATTTTGTTTTTTTTTATATAATACGTTTGAATAATATAGAAAAAAATCTAATATTAGTACCGAATGAAAGGAATGATTTATATTATGTTAGGATCTCTTTTAAGAAAAGCTAGAAGTGATAAAGAAATAACAAAGGCTGATGTTGCAAGAAACACAGGTATAAATATTGGTCACTTAACACATATCGAGAAAGGTGAGCGTAACCCAAGTCATAAGGCTTTAAAAAGTATTTGTAAGTGTATTGGTATTCCTTATATGCCTTTATCTTATACTTATGATCGCACTATTACTGAAGATCAAGTTAGATATAAACTTTTAAGACATATTTCCTATGACAAAGTTCCTTGTGTTGATTCTGTTAAAGATTTCATTACTTGCCCTGCATCTGCTAGTCAAGCTTCTTTTGCTTTTAAAGTTGCAGATGATTCTATGGAACCTTTTTTAAAAAAGGATTCTTACGTGTTTATAGAACTAAATGCAAATTTGAATAATAAGGATATTGGTCTATTTGTATATAATAATGAAATAATTATGAGACGTTTTGTTATTAGAAAAGATAAATTAATATTGAGACCTGATAATAAAAATTATTCTGATATTGATGTTGATGAAAATACTAATTTTACTATAATAGGAAGAATCTATAAAGGATATTAATACTAAAAAATACAAAATTTGATAATTTTTCTAAAAAAGTACTTGAATATTACAATTTTTAATAATATAATATAAACACAAAAGATAAAACTTAAGGAGAGAGAGAATATGGAATTAGTTAAAAATATTTTTTTTAATACTGATAAATTAGTTGAAAACTCAACTGTAAAAATATCTTATGCAGGATATTTATTTCAAAAAGGTGTAGATGAAGTTTATATTCACTATGGCTTTGGAACAGATTGGACAAATTCTGCTGAAACAAAAATGGTTAAAACAGAACTTGGATTTCAATGTGAAGTAGATATTCCAACAACAAATTATTTAAATTTCTGTTTCAGAGATAATACTGGTGAATGGGATAATAATTTTGGACAAAATTTTACTTTTCCTGTTGAAGCAGTTGAAGTAACTACAGAAGAAGAACCTTTAGCATTAGTTACTACTCCAGAAACTGGTATGCAAGTTCATAAAGGTTTAAGGAAAACTTATATTTGGAGTAAAAAAGTTAAACTTGCTATTTATAAAATTATTCATTATGTTCCAAGACTTATATCTGGAAATTATAGAAGAAAAATAGAAGAATAAAAAAATTCCCTCATTATTATAATGAGGGCTTTTATTTTATTTCTTATATGTTCCATCCTCCATTTACTGATATTATTTGACCTGTTGTATAACTATCTCCTATTAACCACTTTACTGCATTTGCAACATCTTCAGGCTCGCCTATTTTTTCTAATGGAATTTCATTTATAATATTTTTCTTATCTTCTATAGATAATTTTTTATTCATATCTGTATTTATAATTCCTGGTGCAATTGAATTTACTCTTATATTTGATGGACCAACTTCTTTTGCAAGTGATTTAGTTAACCCGTCCATCCCTGCTTTCGCAACACTATAGTGTACTTCACAAGAAGCTCCTGTTATTCCCCATATTGATGATATATTTATTATACATCCACTTTTATTGTGTAACATATTTGGTAATACTTCTTGACACATATAAAATGCTGAGCTTAAATTAGTATTTATCATAGTATTCCAGTCTTCATCTGTAATGTCTGTAAATAATTTTGTTTGTGATATTCCTGCATTATTTATTAGTACATCTATATTTTTATATTTATTTAAAGTAATTTCTACTATATCTTTTGCACCTTTTCTTGTTGATACATCTGCTTTTACTATATCTATATTTTTTATCTCTTTTTGTATTTTTCTAGCTTTATCTTCTGACTTATTATAGTTTAATATTACATTATATCCTTCTTTTGAAAGCATTCTTACTATTGCTTCTCCTATTCCTCTTGATCCTCCTGTTACTATTGCAGTTTTTGGCATTTTTTTCACCTCTTATTTATTATATTTCTTTCTGCTTGTTCGGCCTTTGTTTATATTAGCTCCTTTATATGTACTGGTCAATGAGTGACAATTTGGACATAATAATATCAAATTCTCTTCATTATTGTTCTTATAGTTTCCATCTATATGTTCTATTTCTAATGGTATATTATGTGTATATGGATTTACTTTTCCCCATCCACATAATGCACACTTACTATTATATTTTGTAAAAATATATCTTTTTATATATGAAGAAATTTGATATTCTCCTCTCATTCCACTTATTTTACTACTTTTCCATGCTTTTATATATTTTTTATATTGGTACTCTTTTTGACATTTTAATGAACAATATTTATTCCTTTTATTTATTTCTTTTCCACAATTTGCACATTTCAAAAAAATCACCTCTTTATAAAAACAAAGAACCAAGCAAGTTATAAAACAAGCTTAGTTCTAAGTATTGGAGCCACTTGCCCGAATCGAACGGGCGACCTACTGATTCATACTACTATAATTTTCATTACCACAAATGTGTTTGTAGTCTGGACTTTCTCTTTGCCATAGCTTTATGCTTTAGGCACACCGTATAAAGTCTCTACACTTAGATTTCTCCTAGCTCGGGATTAACTTATATTTTTTAATACTTAGTCTTCCCCGAATTAGCGGTGTCCACTTTATTTGTTTCCAAATAAAGGTGCAAAATAGTTCAAAATAGAATTTTTATTCTATCTATTCCACAAGTCAGTTGCTCTACCATCTGAGCTAAAGTGGCATTTGGTGACCCCTACGGGACTCGAACCCATGTCTCCGCCGTGAAAGGGCGATGTCTTAACCACTTGACCAAGGGGCCTTTTATAAAAAAGATTGCTATCAAGGATTTGTTTAACAAATCCTTGATATTGGTGAGCCATCGCGGACTCGAACCGCGGACAACTTGATTAAAAGTCAAGTGCTCTACCACCTGAGCTAATGACCCAAGTAGAGTCGCACCAATGCGACTGCTTTTATAGTTTACTATACTTTATTATTTTTGTCAATGCATTTTGTAAAATTTTTGCTTGTTTTTTGTTTTTTTTGTGAATTTTTATAAAAATGACTATATTTTTATACTAAAATTCAGTTTATTTTAGCATTTTATAATACTACTTAAGCATTTAATTTTTTTACTAAATCATCTACATCTATTCCGTGTACTTCACAAGCTTCTGCTAAAGTTTCTGCTTGTGATGCTGGACATCCTATACAATGCATTCCTGCTTGTAATAATATTTCTGCTTTTTCTGGAGCTACTTCTAATATTTCTCCTATTTTTGTTTCTCTAGTAAAATTCATAATTTCCTCCTTTTCTCCTATCGAACTTTTGTCGAATTTTAGGTTATTATAAGAACTTTTATTATTTTAACATATTTTTCAAAAAAAGTATAGACAAAATTTAAAAAATATTGTATTATGTCAAACACAAAGGAGATGATCATTATTTTAATCCACACATTTTTTATATTACTTATTATTAATTCCTTTATTACTTTTTATTCTATTTATAGTTTTTTTGAATTTTATTTGTTTCATAATTTGCAAGGTTCTAAATTAAATCTAAAATTAAAATCAAATAAAAAGTAATGTTACATTTTATATTTTAAGGAGGTGATTTTTGCATTTTTTATATTTATTATTTTTAGGAGGTGTCATATACGAGATTTTTTTTTATATTATCTTTATTAATTCTATCTTGCTTCTTTGCATATAATATTTTTTATCCTTTATACATTTCAAATGAAGTTATTATTACATATGGAATTAATCCATTTAATATTTGTGAAGAACAACCTGTTTTATGGGATGTTTTCAAAAATTTATTTTTATTCACTTATATTTTTTCCAATATAATTATTTTTAATTTTATTTATTCAAAATTTAAAAATTTTTTTCCGAAAAAGAAATCTTCAAAAGCAATTTTAAATAATTGTAATTCTTTACAGTTATTAATAGGAAAAGATTTAAATAAAAATAATATTTATATTTCAGAAAAAAGTTTATATCAGAACGTTTTAATTACTGGAACTATTGGAACTGGAAAGACGAGTAGTGCAATGTATCCATTTACTAAACAATTAATGGAATATAAACATTCTTCAAAATTAGAAAAATTAGGAATGTTAATTCTGGATGTAAAGGGTAACTATTATGCTAAAGTTAAAGAGTATTGTAAAATTTTCAATCGAGACAATGATTTAATTGTAATAGATTTAAGTGGTAAAATAAAATATAATCCTTTACATAAACCTAATTTAAAAGCTTCTGTTTTAGCAGATAGATTAAAAACTATTCTTCTTTTATTTTCTCCAAATAATTCAGAATCTTTTTGGTTAGATAAAGCAGAACAAATTTTAACCGAATGTATTAAGTTATGTAGGCTTTACAATGACAATTATGTTACGTTTGATGAGTTACATAAATTAATTGTTTTTCCAAATTATTATTTAGAAAAAATATCCATTTTAAAAAATAAATTTTTACAAAATAATCTTTCTAAAGAAGATTGCTATAATTTATTATCTGCATTGAATTTCTTTGAAAAAGAATACAAAGTTTTAGACGAAAGAACTATTTCTATTTTAAAATCAGAAATAACTAGAATTACAAATTTATTTGTTTCTGATTATAAAATAAAAAATGTTTTTTGTCCTAAAAAAGATGATTTAAATTTTTTAGGATTCGCTGATGTTATAAATAAAGGAAAAATTGTTGTTTTAAATATGAACATCGCTGAATATAAAAATCTTTCTAAATTAATTGCTGCCTATTTAAAGTTAGATTTTCAAACTGAAGTAATGAACAGATTAAATAAAATTAATTATTCTAAAAGACCTGTTGCATTTATTAGTGATGAATTTCATGAATATGTAACAAGTTCAGATTCTGCATTTTTTGCACAAAGTAGAGAGGCAAAATGTATAAACATTGTTGCCACGCAAAGTTACACTTCTTTATTAAATACTCTAAATAATCAGTCTACTGTAAAAGTAATTACTCAAAATTTAGTTAATAAACTTTGGTTTAGAACTGACGATATTTTTACAATAGAAGATGCTCAAAAACAAATAGGAAAAGAAGAAAAGGAAAAAATTTCTCAAACATTTACAGAAGGTTCAAAAGAAACTAATTTTAATTATTTATTTAATAAATTAAATTCAAAAAATTCTAATATTTCAGAATCATTTAATTCATATTTTCAAACAGATTATATTTTTGATACTAATTTTTTTACTCAAAATTTAGAAGTTTTTTCTTGTTTATCTTTTCTATCAGATGGAGAAAAAATATTAAAACCACAAAAGATAAAAATGTTACCGTATTTTAAAAATTAAATCTAAAGGGGGTTTTATTTATGAAACAAAAAATTATTTATTTTATTTTTTTAATTATTTTTTTATTATTTTATTTTTCTACATTTTGCTTTGCCTGGGGTGAACCAGAATTAGTAAATAAATTAAATAGTGCCTTTGAATCCATTAGAGATTGGCTAATAAAACTTGCTACACCCGCTGCTGCAGTTGCAGTGGGAACTGGCGTATTTATGAAAAAATTTAGTTTTGGTGATGAAGAACGTATTAGATTAGGAAAAAAATTAATTAAAGCTAGTTTATTTTCTTATGGATTTATTTTGGCTATTAATTTAATTTTATCTGCAATAAAATCTTTAATAAGCTAAAATTAAAATATTATTTATTTTTTATAAGGGTGGTATTTTATATGAAATTTATTTTTCCGCAAAATTATAATTTTAAATACAAATTATTTGGTGTTTTAGATTTTTCTACTGCTATTTTTAATTTAATATGGTGCTCTTTTATTTTTATTTTTATTAATTTATTTTTTAATGATTTAAATTTAAAAATAATTTTATTTATTATTTTTTGTTTTCCAATTTTATTAATTAGTATTATTGGTTTTAATCATGAAAATTTTATATATGTTATTTTTTATTTTTTTAAATTTTTAAAAAATAAAAAATTATATTTATTTAAAAAATAA
>CANQDO010000066.1 GCA_947593355.1 uncultured Clostridia bacterium
AAAACTCTCTTTTAGTGTGTCACTTAAAATTTCAAATAAACTTTTATGAGATTCTAGCCCTAAATCAAAACTACCCTTTGGTCCATTATGACCTAACCTAGTACCTTGTCCTCCTGCCATTGTTACCACTGCATATTGCCCTTTTTTTATAATATCTTCACCTATTTTTTCATATTTTGCCTTATCTTCTGCTGACAACTTATCTTTCTCTACATATGCGATAGGTTCTAATTTCATTTCACTAAAAGATACCGGTTTTTGTGTATTCTCGTATAACTTCTTTATTTGATCAAAATTAATTGTCAATATTTCATCTAATAATTTATTTTTCTTATTTATATCTAATTTTTCAAAGTTATTTAATAACTGTTCTTGTCCATTATCTTCTAAAAGCTGTTTAACTCTTAAATATTTTTCATCCATATATTTTCCTCCATTGTTATTTATATATTTCTATTTAATTATTATTTCCATTGTTCTATTATAATATAACATATATTAGTTTTAGTCAAATTTTAGGATTAAAATATTTAAGGCTTTAATACTAGCCTATTTTCTCTTTTTTTTCATAATCTTCAAATATTTCTTCTATCTCTTTTTCTCCAGATGTATTAAGTATTTTATCACTATTGTCTAATATTTCTTGTATACTTCCATTAAAATCTACAATTTCATAGCATGAAACTATTTTTATTTTCGAATTTATGTTAACTAATTTTTCTTTATTTTTATCTATGTATCTATTTATATTTTCTTTTGCTCTTTCTATATAATCTTTTGTACCATTTACTATTATAAGTTGTTTTTCTGAAAAGGTTTTATCTAATATCTTACATATATTAGCATATTTCTTTTCATTTGTTCTTGTCCAATTTATATTTAATATTTGTTCATTTGTTTTTAAATTTAATCTTTCTAATAATGTACAAACATTTTCTTTTATATCTTTTTCTAAAACTGTGGCTATTTTTACTCCTTCATTAATTGATTTATTTATGTATGGTAATAACATTGTTACTAAATGCCAGTCACTAACATAAAAACTACATAAATTTTTAACTAATTTTTTTTGAAAATCCATATTTATAGCCTCCTATATGTTTTTTGATATGGTAAATTTTACCATTTATTTTGTTATGTGTCAATAATATTACAAATAAAGTTTTCGCGCTTTTTCGACACATAAACTTTCTTAAAAAATTTTTTCCAAATAAGTATATATTTTTTTTATTTGTCAATACTTAAAATAAAGACAAAAATTTTATAATTTTATTTGGAGGTTTTGTATGAAAACTTTATTATCTATTATATGCTCTAAAAAAGTAAAATATTCCTTTTTTTTGATAATTTTACTTTGTATATATATATTAGTCTGTGCAATTTCTTATGTAGATGCTGTTTCTACAGACATTGAAAATAGTGTTTTTAGACTTCATGTTATTGCTAATAGTAACACTGATGAAGATCAAAATTTAAAATATATTGTTAGAGATAATTTAATTGAATATATGAATGTGCTTGTAAAAGATTTCTCTTCTAAGGAAGAAGTTATTAATATTGTAAATTCTCATAAAGATGATTTTTACTCTATTGCTAAACAAACTATTTTAAACAATGGATATAATTATGATGTTAATATTGAAATAGGTAATTTTGATTTTCCTACAAAAAACTACGGAGATATTTCATTACCTGCTGGTTATTATGATGCATTAAGAGTAAAAATTGGAGAAGCTAAAGGTGAAAATTGGTGGTGCGTAATGTTCCCTCCTTTATGTTTTGTTAACATAAGTTCAGGTGTTGTTCCCGAAGAATCTAAAGAATATATGAAAAATGAACTTTCAGATGAAGAATATAATTTAATAAGTAAAAAAGATTCTGGTAGTATACAATTTAAGTTTAAACTTATTGAGTGGTTACAGAATACTAATATACTAACTGCAAAAAAATAGTTGTAAATTATATACTTTTGTGATATATATAGAATAGAATATTTAAAAGTATTCTATTTTATTTTTTTGGGGGTAATTTATTTGGATAAATTAGTAATACATGGACCAACAAAATTAAATGGAGAAGTAATTATTAGTGGAGCAAAAAATGCAGCAGTTGCATTACTTCCTGCGACTTTATTAATTGATGGCGTTTGTACAATTAATAACATTCCTAATATTAGTGATGTTAAAATATATTGCAATATTTTAGAAGAACTTGGCGCAAAAATAACTTGGGTTACCAAAAATGAAATTACTATAGATACTAGAAATATAACTTGTACAACAGCACCATTAGAGCAAACAAGTAAATTTAGAGCATCTTACTATTTAATAGGATCTTTGCTTGGTAGATGTAAACATGTACAGGTAGGTCTTCCTGGTGGTTGTAATTTAGGTGCAAGACCTATTGATCAACATATTAAAGGCTTTGAAGCCTTAGGGGCTACTGTAGATGTGAGTCAAGGAAAAATAACTGCTTATGCTGATGAATTAGTAGGAACTTCTATATATATGGACGTTGTATCTGTTGGAGCAACTATTAATATTATGCTTGCAAGTGTTTTAGCTAAAGGAACTACTGTTATTGAAAACCCTGCTAAAGAACCTCATATTGTTGATGTTGCTAACTTTTTAAATACAATGGGAGCAGATATTCGTGGTGCTGGAACAGATAGTATTAAAATAAATGGTGTTGAAAAATTACATGGAAACTGTACATATTCTGTTGTTCCAGACCAAATAGAAGCAGGTACTTTTATGCTTGCTGCCGTTGCAACACAGGGCGATATTACTTTAAAAAATTGCGTTCCTGAACATTTAGATTGTATAACAGCCAAAATTATAGAAATGGGTGCTAATGTAAATATAGATAGAGATTCAATTCGAGTATCTTGTAACAAAAGGCCTGAAAAGGCTAATATAAAAACTTTACCTTATCCAGGATTTCCTACAGATTTACAGCCTCAAATTGGAGTTTGCTTGTCTATCGCTAATGGAACTAGTATTATTAATGAAAGTATTTGGGAATCTAGATTTCAATATACGGCTGAATTAAATAAAATGGGGGCTAAAATTATTGATCAAGGTAAATCTGCTGTATTTGAAGGTGTTGATAAACTAATTGGCTCACCTGTTTATGCTACAGATTTAAGAGCTGGAGCCGCACTTATTATTGCAGGAGTTAGTGCTAATGGTGAAACTTCTCTATACAACATAGAACATATAGATAGAGGTTATGAAAATATTGAAGAAAAATTCAGAAAACTAGGAGCTAATATTACTAGAGTTCATGAAGATTAATATACGAAAGAAGGTTTATAATGTTTAAATTTTGCAGTTTATGTAGTGGCAGTTCTGGTAATTGCTCATTAATACAAAGTGATAATACAAAAATTCTTATAGATGCGGGAGAGAGTTGTAAAAAAATATGTACAGCTCTTAATTCTATTAATGTAGAACCTAATGAAATTGATGCCATTTTGGTAACTCATGAACATTCTGATCATATTAAAGGTATTTCTATTTTTTCTACAAAATATAATATTCCCGTTTTTGCTAATATGGAAACTTGGAATGCTATGCCATTAGAAAAATCAAAAGTTGCTGAAAATAATATTTCTTATTTTAAATTAAATGAAAAATTTAATATTAAAGATTTAGAAATTTTAGCATTTCCTATTCCTCATGATGCAGCTAATCCTTGTGGTTTTAATATTTTTTTTGACAATAAAAAAATTAGCATAGCAACTGATATTGGACATATGACAAAGGAAATTGTAAATAATTTAATAAATAGTTCTTTTTTATTGTTAGAAGCAAACTATGATCCTAAAGTTTTACAATGTTCATCATATCCATATTTATTAAAGCAACGTATTGCTGGACCTAATGGACATCTATCTAATGATGTAGCTGGACAAACTATTTCTTACTTATCTAAATATGGTCTAAAAACTGCAATGCTTGGTCACTTAAGTAAAGAAAATAATTTTCCAGAATTAGCTTATAAAACAGTAGTTGAACAACTTATTGAAAATAATGTAGATGAATCTACTTTAAATTTGTCTGTTGCTACTAGATATGAAGCAACTCCTATTATTGATGTAGGATAATAATATTTTAATTGTAGGTGTTTTTATGTTACATATTGATATCATTTGTGTTGGTAAACTTAAAGAACAATATTTTAAAGATGCTTTAAATGAATATTCTAAAAGACTTTCTAAATATTGCATTTTATCTATTGTTGAATTACCTGATGAAAAAGTTCCAGATAAATTAAGTGACAAATTAATTTCTGATATTAAAGAAAAAGAAAGTAATAATATTTTATCTCATATAAAAAAGGATAGTTATATTGTTAGCTTGGATTTACGAGGTAAGCAATATACTTCTGAAGAATTTTCTAAAAAATTAGAGAAAATTTCTTTAATAAATAGTTCTGTAACTTTTATAATTGGTGGTACTTTGGGATTATCGGATAAATTAATTTCTAATTCTGATGAATTAATTTGTTTTTCAAAAATGACATTTCCACATCAATTAATAAGAATATTTTTATTAGAACAAATCTTTAGAGGATTTAAAATTTCTAATAATGAAACTTATCACAGATAATAATATATAGAGGATTTTGTAGAGGGCAGGGCCTTTATTTTAATTAATTTGGATTTTCACTATAGAAATAATTATTAATGAAAAAAAATTCATGATAATAATTCTTTTATAGGAATGAGGAGTTGTGATTATACTTTGGGGGATACTAAAGTATTACTAAACTTTTTCTTTTGTTTTGGTAGCCCTCTACAAAAATAAAAACTATTTTATTATAAATTTTTTTAATTTATATTTAAATTGATTTTTATTTTTAATTTTATTCATTTTATTTTAATTTTTTTTATACATTTTTTTGATATTTTTTAAGAATTCTTTGTGCAATAATTATTCCTAAAATTTTCCTTACTAAAAAATATATTGAATAAAATAATAACATTTGAATTAACATTTAAGTGCTCCTTGAATCAATTTTGTTGTATACATAATAACATGTTTTTTTATTATTGTCAACAAGAAAATTACGACAAAAATCTCCATAATATAACAGAAAATGCCATTCCAACAAAATCTGCTATTAATGCTGCTATTAGAACAAACCTTATTTTCTTTATTCCTACACAACTTGTATAAATCGCTATTGTATAAAAAGTAGTTTCCGTTGACCCCATAATTGTTGATGCAATTAATCCTATTTTTGAATCTACACCAAATGTAGTCATTATGTCTGTTGCAACTGCTGTTGAAGCACTTCCTGAAATTGGCCTTACTAATGCAAGTGGCATTATTTCTGATGGTATTCCAAAAAAACTTGTAATTGGTGATATTGCTTTTATTATTAAATCCAATATTCCTGAACTTCTTATTGCTCCTACTGCTAAAAATATTCCTATTAAAGTAGGAAATATTTTTAAAACAATTCCAATTCCTTCTGTAGCACCTTCTACAAAATTATCAAATACTTTATTTTTTTCCATTACGCCATATATAACAATAAGTAATATAATTACTGGTATTGCAGCTGAAGAAATATAATTTATTATATTCATTTTTTACTTTCCTTTTTTATAAATATTTTTGTCGCTGTTATTCCTGCAATTGCTGCAACTATAGTCGCTCCCCACACTGGTAAAATTATTTGTGTTGGATTTGCAGAGTTTAATGATGCTCTTATTGCAATTACTGTTGTTGGTATAAGTTGTAATGAAGCTGTATTCAACACTATAAACATAGCCATAGAATTTGAAACCGTATCTTTTTTAGGGTTTTCTTCCTGCATTGTTTTCATGGCTTTTAATCCTAATGGTGTTGCTGCATTTCCTAATCCTAATACATTTGCAATAATATTCATTGAAATTTCTTCTTTTGCTTTCTCGTTTTTTTTCATTTCTGGAAATAAAAAATTTATTATTGGTTTCAATTTTTTTGTTAATTTTGGAATAATTGACGTATTTTGAGCTATTTTCATAATTCCATTCCAAAGACAAATTGTTCCTAAAAAAGTTATTGACAATTCAACCGCACTTGATGTAGAATTAAAAACTGAATTGTTTATTTGTTCTACATTTCCATTAAATATTGCATACACGTATGAGATAATTATAAAAATAGGCCAAATTTTATTTAACATAATTTTTTCCTTTTAAAATAATTATAAATTTTTAATTAAATGTATTTTTTTACACATACTATTTATATAAAAATTTACTGTTTATATATTTTATTCTTGTATACTTTTTTTATGATTATTTTGTTATGTTTTATAAAATTCTTATTGCCTTTTTATTTCTTATATGTTATTATAATATTAAATATTTTGTCGAAAAATGGCGAATTAAAGGAGGGGTATAATGAAGTCAACAGGTATTGTTAGAAAAGTAGATGAATTAGGTAGAGTTGTTATTCCTATAGAAATAAGAAATCAATTTGATATAGCAGA
>CANQDO010000067.1 GCA_947593355.1 uncultured Clostridia bacterium
TTTTCTTTTAACATTTCTTTAGCTACATAGATAATTCCCTCTCTATTTCCTTCTATTCTGCCACGCTTTTCTCCACGCTCTATTCCACGCTTTTCGCTCTCTGCTATTAGTTTCATTCTTTCTTTTCTCAAATTTGTTTCTAACATTCCTGCCATATTACATTCCTCCTTTTCTAATTTACTTAATAATATCTCTGCTTGTTCTTTCCCTATTATTGGGCTTAATATGTACTGTATTATTCTTCTTATTTTTTCTTTGTCTTTTTCCTCTTTTGTTACACCTATTACTTGCTCTAGTGTTTCTATTAGTTCCTCTTCTGTTCTACATTTCTCTATTGCCATTACTTTTTCTACTATGCTTTCTCCATTTATTAATTCTTCTTTTGTATATTCATGTATATCTATTAAATTATATTCTATATTTACTCCTGTTTTTAGATTGTTAGCTGTTATTTTCTTATACTCCTTTTCTATATTCCATATTTCATTACCTGTATATAACACTATCGGTGCTACTTGTGGATATATGTAGTCTTTCGTTTTCATCTTTACTTTGTCTACTGCACTTCTTATTATTTCTACTGCATATTCTAACATTCTGTATGGCATTGATGAATCTACATATGATTGATGCTCTATTAACAAATATGTATTTGTGTTTTTTATTTTGTATACTACATCCGATTCCCTATTTTTATATTCTTTTGTTATAAAACTACTATTATATTTTTCTAATTCTTTTCCCTCAAGTTTTTTCTTTAGTTTTATATATTTATTTATTAACTTTGCTACATCTTGCTCATCTAATAATAAATCTCTATATAATTTATCATGATAATTATTCGGCTTTTCTTCATAACTATATTCTTCATTTTCTTCCTTTACCATATAACATTCATTTGCTATATGTTTTATATATTTTAAATACATATCATATGTAAAATACTTCAATTTTATTTTCCTCCTTATATTATAGTTTGTTGCAATACCAATGTCAAACTTTATTTATAGGTTTATTATATATTTATTATTCACCTCCCATGATTTTCTTACTATTCCTTTATTTTTTTGGATTTTTGCTTTAAATTTTGTATTTAAATACTAATTAAACTAACTAGATTTTTGAAACTTATATTATTGGTTTGAAATAATTTTAAGCCTACTTTAAAATAAAAAACTTTAAACTTATTGAATAAAATTTAAATTTTATACTATTTTGAATTTTATATTGCAACTTTATTTTATATTATGTTTATATCATGTTTTTATACTTATGTCAACAAGAAAAATCCATCAAATTTAGCTATTTTTCGATATTTTGCAACAATATAATTTTGTAGCAAAACACCAAAAATAGCCATTTTGTCTGTCCCTAAATTCCGGATTTTTAGAACCGTCCCCATTATCTTTTTTTCTCCTGCATATGATAACAAACTTTAGCTAGAATATTATCTGGCGTTATTTTACTAAAGAATCTAGCTATTTTTACAGAAAATCCAGGTATTATTAAAAATTTATGCCTTAATAATTTATCAATAGCATACTTTGCTACATATTCACTAGAAGCTTCCTTTAAATTAAACTTAACCTTTGCAACTTTGTTAAAATTTGTATCTACAGGTCCTGGGCACAATACAGATATCTTTACATCTGACTTTTTCTTTTTTAGCTCCTCCCTTAATGCTTCAGATAGCCTAAATACATAATTTTTAGTGCAATAGTACGTTGCCATCAATGGTCCTGGCATAAAGCCTGCAACAGATGCTACATTTAAAATCGTACCTTTATTGGTCTTTACCATATCTTGCATGAACAATTTTGCTAGTATGTGCACTGCTTTCACATTTACATCTATCATATTTAATTCTGTTTCTAAATCTGTTTCAAAAAACGAACCAAACAAACCAAAACCAGCATTATTTATTAATATGTCTATTTTATTGTATTTTTCTTTTACTTGTTTGTATAAGCTTATACATTCTTCTTCTCTTGCTAAATCTGCCACAATTATATCTACACTTGTATTTACACTTCTATTTGCACTTGTGTGGCTTTTTATAGTTTCTTCCATATTCTTATCTTTTTTATTGTTCTTATTACTTTCTTTACTTTGCTTGCTATCTTTTTCTAATTCAGCTTTTAGTTCCTCTAACTTGTCCTTATCTCTTGCTGTAATAATAAGATTATAACCTAAACTATTTAAATACCTTGCCATGTCTCTGCCTATTCCAGAAGATGCACCTGTAACTAGTGCTATGGGCTTTTTACTAATATTTATATTATCATTCATATTATCATTCATATTTATATTTCCACTCTCCTCGAAATTAAACTATTAGGGACGGGGTTAAATAGTTTAACACAAAGTTATTTTTTTAGCTAAACTAATAGCTATTTTATTAATGTGTTAAACTATTTAACCCCGTCCCTAATAGTTTAATAGTTTACTCAAATATCTGATCAAACTCTTCTCCATCAATTTTTTCTTTCTCTAAAAGAACTTTTGCTACGCTGTGTAGTTTATCTATGTGCTCTTGTAATATTTGTGCTGCTCTGTTAAATGCATTGTCTATAATTTTCTTAACTTCTGCATCTATTATTGCTGCTGTTTCTTCAGAGTATTCTTTTCCTTGAGCTATATCTCTTCCTAAAAATACTTCTTCTTGACCTGTGCCTAACATTATTGCTCCTATTTTGTCGCTCATACCATATTTTGTAACCATGTTTCTAGCAATTTTTGTTGCTCTTTCAATATCGTTGCTTGCACCTGTTGAAATATCATCTAATATTAATTTTTCTGCAACTCTACCACCTAATAGTGATACTATATTTTCTTCCATTTCAGATTTTGACATAAAGTTTTTATCTTCTGTTGGTCTATACATTGTATAACCACCAGCCATACCTCTTGGTACTATTGATATTTGATGTACTGGATCTTGTGTTGGTAGGAATCTACTTACTACTGCATGACCTGCTTCGTGATATGCTACTAATTTATTTTCCTTTTCGCTTCTTACTCTTGTTCTCTTTTCAGGTCCCATAGTAACTTTTACCATGGCATCTTCTATTTCTTTCATTGATATTTCTGGTACATTTCTTCTTGCGGCTAAAAGTGCTGCTTCATTTAATACATTCTCTAGGTCTGCTCCTGAAAAACCTGATGTGTTTTTAGCAATTACTCTTAAATCTACATCATTTGCTAAACGTTTTTTTCTGCTATGAACCTCTAGTATTTGCTCCCTTGCTTTTACATCTGGACTTGATACTACTATTTGTCTATCAAATCTTCCTGGTCTTAATAATGCTTTATCTAGGATGTCTGGTCTGTTTGTAGCAGCTAAAACTATAACTCCTTCATTTTCTGCAAATCCATCCATTTCAACTAATAATTGATTTAATGTTTGCTCTCTTTCATCATGTCCACCACCAAGTCCTGCTCCTCTTTGACGACCTACTGCATCAATTTCATCTATAAATACTATACATGGTGCTTTCTTTTTAGCTTCTTCAAATAAATCTCTTACTCTAGATGCACCAACACCAACAAACATTTCTACGAAGTCTGAACCACTTATTATAAAGAATGGTACTCCAGCTTCTCCTGCAACTGCTTTTGCAAGTAATGTTTTACCTGTACCAGGATTTCCTACTAAAAGTACTCCTTTAGGTATTCTTGCACCCATCTCTGTAAATTTTCTTGGATTCTTTAAAAATTCTACTATTTCTTCTAACTCTTCTTTTTCTTCATCAACACCTGCAACATCTTTAAATGTTACCTTTGCTTTATCTTGTGGATTTATCATTTTTGCTTTGCTTTTACCAAACGTCATTGTTTTGCCTGCACCTGGCTGATTTCCGCCACTCATTATAAAGAACCAGAATAATAAGAAAATTATTAATATACCAACAGGTGTAAGTAAACTTAATAGCATAACAAATATTGACTCTGACTCTTGAGTTATTACTATATTATTTGCTTTCATTGAATCGCTTGCAACTTCCATTAAATTTTCCACACTAGGAATATTTGCCTTCTTAGCTATATTTTCATTTTTCAATAAAATCTCTGCATTTGTTCCATCTGCTGAAATTTTAACTTCTTTAACTTCTCCACTTTCTATTTTACTAACTAACTCTGAATATGCTAATTCATTGTCTTTATTATTTACTATTGACGTAACCACCACTATAAAAATTAATAATATAATTAGCCACATTGCTAATGTTTTTATTCCGCTTTTCAATTTAATTTCCTCCTTAGAATTCATTTAAAACGATGTCACTTTAAATTTTGCATTTTAAGCTTCTTTTCTATTCTTGAAATATAGCATACATTTATTCCATTTGCAAGTATTTTTTTTAAAGTTTTTGCTTGCAAACCTACTCATATCAAGCAGTTTGCTACGGAAGTAAATACTATACCTTTTTATACATTTTTGAAAAATATTTTTTGTTTATTCACCAAAATTTTTATATTTTTATGTGGTGTTAAATATTTATTTCCTACGTTATTTGAACATAATTTTATAATATCTTCTATATGTATTTTTTCTATATTTTGAGCATTTCCTACAACTTTATTTATAGTATATAACACTATTCTGTTTTTTATTACTAAATCTAAATTATTAAATTTTTTCAAATCTAAAACAATTTCCTTTTTTCCGTTTAATTCTTGTTTCCCTAAGAAGATTTCTTCATATGCCTTTTTAGTTTGTTTTTCCAAATATTTATTTTCCATTGCACTCAAACTAGATAATCTATTTAATGTTTCAACAATATTAGGATTAAATTGTTTTTGTATATATGGAATAAGTTCATTTCTTATTTTATTTCTTGTATATATATTTTCTTCATTTGATTTATCATACTTTGGATTTAACTTTTCTTGCTCACAATATTCTTCAATTTCTTTTCTAGTACACTGTATCAAAGGTCTAATAAATTTATTATCTCTACTTTCTTCTATTCCTTTTAATCCAGAAGTTCCGCTTCCTCTCATTATATTCATAAGCACAGTTTCCGCCCTATCATTTGCTGTATGTGCAGTTGCTATTTTATTAGCATTAGTTTTTCTTAAAACTTCATCAAAAAAAGTATACCTTAATTTTCTTCCCGCTTCCTCTGTACCAATTTTCTTACTTTTAGAAATTTCTATTACATTTTCCCTTTTTACAAAACATTGTATATTATGCTTTTTACAAAAATCCACAACATACCTTGTTTCATCATCTGCTTCTTTTCTTATCATGTGATTAATATGTGCAACTACAATATTAAACTTAAATTTAGGCATTAAATTTATTAACACATTTAATAAAGTCATTGAATCTGGTCCCCCAGATACTCCAACAACTATATTATCGCCATTTTTAATTAATTCATACTTTTTAATTGTATTTTCTACCTTTTCTTGTAACATATTTTTCCTTCCTTTGTTAAAAATAAATAGACCTTAGTATTTGTTTTTCGAATATTTTGCACACCCTTTGATTAAATTTTACTAGATTTAAAGGAGCGTTTTCCATGTTCGAAAAACGAACACCAATGTACGCTCCCCTTATTACTCTCTATATTTTTCAATATTTGCAAATTTAGTATAATTACCAAACCACAATAATTCCACGGTGCCAGTCGAACCAGCACGGTGCTTTGCTATAATAACTTCGGCAATATCCTTTTTCTCGCTATTTTCGTTATAATAATCATCTCTATATAAAAACATAACAATATCAGCATCTTGCTCTATTGAACCAGATTCACGAAGGTCTGCAAGCATAGGTCTGTGGTCTGGACGTTGTTCTGGTGCTCTTGATAACTGTGATAAAGCAATTACTGGTACTTGTATTTCTTTTGCAAGTATTTTTAAAGAACGACTTATCTCTGCTATTTCCTGTTCACGGCTTGCACCTCTTTTGCCTGTACCTTGTACTAATTGCAAATAATCTATTACTACTAACCCTATATTTTTTTCTAACTTCAACTTTCTGCATTTTGCTCTTATTTCCATTATAGATATGCCCGGAGTATCATCTATAAATATTTGTGCATCTGATAACTCTCCTGAAGCTGCAGCAAGTTTCACCCATTCATCATCATCTATTTTTCCTGTTCTTACTTTATTGCTATCTACCATTGCCTCACTGCAAAGAATTCTGTTTGTCATTTGCTCTTTTGACATTTCCAAACTAAATATTACAACTGGCGTATTAGCTCTTACTGCAGCATTTGTCGCTATATTTAGTGCAAATGCAGATTTTCCCATGGCAGGTCTTGCAGCAACTAATATTAAATCAGATTTATGAAGCCCTGCAGTTTTATTATCTAAATCTATAAAACCTGTTGGAATACCCGTTATATGCTGTTTTTGATTATATAATTGCTCAAGTTCTGTAAAAGTATCTACTAAAATTTCCTTAATTGAAACATAACCTTTTTGATTCCTTTGTTGTATTGTATCAAAAATTTTCTTTTCTGCTTGATCCATTATTGTATCTACTTCTTGAGTTTCATCATAGCCTAATTGTATAATTTCATTTGCTGTTCTTAATAACTGCCTCAATATAGATTTTTCTTCAACTATCTTTATATATTTATCTACATTGGCCGTTGTTGGAACTTTATCTGGAAGCTCTGCCAAATATTCTAGACCACCAACCGCCTCTAGCTTTCCCATAGATGAAAGTTCAGACTTTAAAGTAATAATATCTACAGGCTCTGATCTATTATATAAATTTAATATTGCACTATATATAGTTCTATTATCTTCTCTATAAAAATCTTCTTCTTTAAGTACCTCTATTGCTGATATTATAGCCTCTTTATCAGTAAGCATACTTCCTATAACAGCTTGTTCAGCTTCTACATCATGTGGTGGCACTTTTCCTAGTTCCATCTTCCTTACCTCCTTTAGTGGCCTCCCTTTTGCATTTATTTTTAAGCACGCGGAACGAACACTTAAGACACTCTTATTTTATATTACTACTCTTAACTATTCTGCTATTGTTCTTACTTTAACTCTTCCAATTACACCTTCATATAACTTTATATCTACACTACATGTACCTATATTTTTTATAGTTTCTTGTAATAAAATTTTTTTCTTATCTACATCTATCTTACATTGACTCTTTAAGCTCTCTGAAATTTCTTTGGCAGTAACTCCTCCAAAAATCTTTCCATTTTCTCCTGCCTTAACTTTTATTTGAAGTTCTAATGTTTTAAGTTTTTCTGCAATATCTTGTGCCTCTTGCTTTTCTTTATTTTTATTAAATTGTATTGAATTCTGCTTTGCTTGTAAGTTAGCCATATTACCCTTTGTTGCCTCTACAGCCAGATTTTTAGGGAATAAAAAATTCTTTGCATATCCATCTGCTGCATTTATTACTTGGTCCTTTTTTCCTACACCTTTTATATCTTGCAATAAAATTACTTTCATTTAATTACCACCCTTCTATATCAATACATTTACTTTTTATATAATATCATAAATATTTTGTTTATTCAATATCTCGTTAGCAATTATATGTAAGCAAAATTTTATATAAAAATACACTCCGTTTAAATAAATACAATTCTTAATTGCATCTATTCAAACACAGAGTGCATTTTTAAAATTTAACATATTGTTCTTATTTTATATTATTTTACATCTTTATACTTATTATACTTAATATAAAGTACTGTACCTAACATTGCTACAAATGCTATTAATGTAACTATTATAGCGGTTTCACCAGTTTGTGGAATTGGAGTTTGTGCAGTTGTACCATCTTTTGGTGGATTTGATGGTTGTTCTGGTTCTTCACTAATATTCCACTTGAATTCACTTGATAAATAATCAAATAAATTATCTCCTATTGATTTTGAGCATAAACCTTGATATAAAGATACATCCTCTATTGACATATATTTACCATTTTCATCATCCATTTGCATATATACGTAGTAATATGCCCCATCTACTACATCAAATTTATCTGTTACAGATTCACTTTTTCCTAATTTAATTGTTCCAGTATATACAGGACTTGCTTGTTTTGCATAGCTCATTAAATTTTCTAAACAATTAGCTTCTCCATTTTTTATTGAAAGTAATATTTTATTATCTGTTATTTTTCCTATTTTAACATTTATTTTTCTATTTTCCTCATAATATGGCTCATAAAGAAATGTTGATGTTTCATAATTGAAAAAATATGACATTAATCTATTTCCAATTTTATTTTGAGCTGGCTTTTCTATTTTTTTGGCAGACACTAACTCTTTTTGTACAGTTTCATCTCCAACATTTTTAATTCCTACAACCCAAATATATAAACTATCACCTTTTTTTTCTAAATAGTTACTAATAATTGTTGATGATATAACATATTGAGAACTAGATGATGTTATTATTGCTTGACAGTTATCATTAATTTCATCAGCTGTAGCTCCCATAGTAGGTTTTGTTGATGAATTTGAAATAAATATACAATATGTTTCGTTAGAATTTCCATTGAATTTTACATTTTTTAATTCCAAATTATACTTTTTAAAATTACCAACTGTATCATCAACAAATTCGAATTTTGCATTTGAAAAATCTGCCCAAACAACCTCATCTTGTTCATCATCTTTTTCTAAAGATCCTGACTCCCCTTCTGTTTGTTCATCTTCCGTAGTTTCACGTGTTTCTAATAATGTTTTTTCTTCTTCACCACTTACAACATTTTTTGTTTTTTGCTCTTTAGTTTCTTCTGTTGTTAATATATCTTCCTTTTCTTCTGATTTACTCATTGTAATTACTGATGCCCCTTTACTTGTTGTAGGTGCTGTTTTCTCTTGGTCAGTTGCAAGTACTGGTGTTACTACATTTAATAACATTGTTAATATTATTAATATTACTAATATCTTTTGTATCTTCATTTTTTTCTCCTCCATATAATTTTCTTATATAAGGATACCCTTTTTGTTATATTTTGTCAATAATAATTTTAATTTTTCTTACGGAAATTTTAAATGCACTTTAACTTTCTATTTCACTAAAATATTCATTTATTCTATTCATTAATTCTTGTTTTACTTCTTCTATGTCCATACCTTCAACTTGTGCACCTGCTAAAGTTATGTGTCCTCCGCCACCAAGCTTTTCAAGTATAACTTGAACATTTATATCTCCTATTGAACGTCCGCTTATACAAACCTTTTCTCCCAATTTACCTATTACAAAAGATGCTGTAATATTGCTTATTGTTAAAAGTTCATCTGCAGCTTTAGCACACACAATATTTGAATTTTCGTCTTCCTCTTCATATACGGAAATACCTATTGAATCATTTACTACTTCTGCTTTAGCAACTATTTCTGATATTTTATTATATGTTTCAAGGTCACTTTGGAACCATTTTTTTACTTTAATAATATCTACTCCACATCTACGCAAATATGCTGCTGCTTCGAAAGTTCTAACACCTGTTTTAAAAGTAAAATTCTTAGTATCCATCATTATTCCAGCATATAAACTTTGAGCCTCTATTTCTGTTAGTTTTATATCACTTTCAGAATATTCTATAAGCTCTGTAACAAGCTCCGATGCTGATGAAGCATATACCTCATGCAAAGTTAATATTGAATTTTCTATAAAATCTGTACTTCTTCTATGATGGTCTATTATTACTATTTTATTTGTTTTTTCTAATAACTCTGGAACATCTACATATGTAGATTTATGAGTATCTACAACAACTAATAATGTATTTTCATTTACCTTTTCTATTGCTTCATTTTTAGTTATTAAAATATTTTGATATTCTTCTTCTTGTTCAACTGTTTGTATAAAATTTTGTAAACTTAAACTTGATGCACTATTTACTATATATGCATCTTTTCCCACTGTTTTAGCCATTCTATATATACCAAAAGCAGAACCCATTGCATCTATATCACTATTGGTATGCCCCATTATTACCACATTTTCTGCTTCTTGCATTAATTCTTGTAAAGCACTAGACACTATTCTTGCTTTTACTTTAGTTCTTTTTTCAACTTCTTGAGTTCTTCCACCAAAGAATGTATATTTTCCACTTTCTCTTATTACTGCTTGATCTCCTCCACGTCCTAATGCAATATCTATAGCTGACTGCGCAGATTTATATTTTTCATAATTTGAATTTCCTTCATCTGAAATAGCAATACTTAATGTTGACTGAAGTTTACCAGGTATTGATATTTCTTTTATACTATCTAATATATTAAATTTATTTTCCTGTAATAACTCCAAATACTGTTTTTCTATTATTAAAACAAAAGTATCTCTATCTGACTTTATAATTAAACCATTATATTCATTTGCCCAATCATACAAAGCCTTTTCAACCTTGGCTTGTACTACTGGCCTTGCTTGATCTGAAATTCTTTGAACTATTTCTTCATAATTGTCTATCATTACTATTCCAATACATATTTGAGAATTCATATATTCTTGTTCTAATTCAATTTTGTTAGTTTCATCTATAAAGTACAATGTTGCCATATACTCATCTTGCTTTAATTTATCTTTAGACTTGTCTTTTGACTTATCCTTTGATTTTACAAACTCTCCTAAAATTTCATAAGTCTTATTGCCTATTTCAACATGCATTCTTATAAGTTCTTCTAACTCTTTTTTGTTCTCTTCGCTACCATTTTCAATTTCTAATTTTAATTCTTTTACAATTTCTTCTAAATAATTATTTATATCTATATTTGCAAATTCTTGCATAAATTTAGAACTTTTCCATACTATATTTCCATCTGTTTCTACTATTACAAGCGGAAATGGAGAATTAATTAGTGTTCCTTTAGCGGCAGTATCTACCGTTAAAGTTAAATCTTTTATATGTTGTGAAAGCTCTTGTTTCCTTTTATTATTTGTCCAATATGCATACATCAATGTTAAAATAAATATTAATATTGATGGTATTATAAAATTTACTTCATATACACACAAAACTATTAATAACACTGCTATTATTACTAGATATATTTTCGTCTTTGAAACTAATTTTTCAAATACAATTCTATTATTTGGTCTGTTATTATTTTTGAGCATATATACCTCCCCTTCTTATATTTTACAGTTATTATTTTACTCTTTATATGCCATTTTGTCAAGGAACGGGAGCTAGGGGGACGGAGAAAAAAATCCGGAAATCGGGGACGGAGGAAAAAATCTGAATTTTTTCCTCCGTCCCCGATTTCCGGATTTTTTTCTCCGTCCCCTAGCTTTATTTATATAAATATAATACTATAAATAACGTCATTAATAATGTTGTTATTACAATTAATATAGCCTTTCCTTCTACGCCAGTCTTAATAGTTGTTATTACTTCTGCAACTGAACTATTATCATTTTTATCTACATCTTTAAAGCCTGCATCATTTTCTGTATCTACTATTTTTACTGTATTTTCAAATACACCAAAATTATCATCTCCATTTACCCATCTCAATGTTACTTCTAGCTCTTTTGTCTCTCCAGCTTTTAATTCTACTTCTGTTTCTAAATTTCCGTCTTTTAGCTGTGCCCAGTAATTTCCCACATTTATTAATTTGTAGCCTTCTGGTAACAATTCTAATATTTTTGCCTTTCCGTCTAATTCACCATCATTTTTTACTTTTATTATATATGTTATATCTAATTGAGCTTGTGCTATTTTCCCTGATTCTATTTCTATCTTTGTTGCTTTTTTATTTGGTATATTTTTTTCTTGTCCATTTAATACTACGCTCTTTAACTCTTTTTCAATACTTAAATTAAATCTCATTTTTCTATAATAGTAAATTACAGTATCACTATTTTCTGTTAGTATTCCTGTAGCATTTTCTGGTACTTTTGTCAAAACATAATATTGTATATCTTTTTTATCTGTTGTATATTGTTCTCCTAAAAATCCATTTATATCATAACTATATACTTTTTCTTCTATAGTTCCGTCTTCTAATGTCTTTTTATATGTTATTTCTTCTTTTGTATCTTCATCTACATATTTTACTACTAGTTTTCCACTTGGAATTTTTTCATAATAATAGGTTACTATTATTGTTTCTTCTGTCATTTTTCCTGATTTATTTGTTGGCTCTGGTTCTGCTGATTTATAGTTTTCTATTGTTTCTCTTTCAGTTTGATAAGTATCTCCCATCGAACCATTTATTATTTCATCTTCTACTAACTTTTTATCTGTTCCTCTTTCTAAGTGTCTTACTATTACTTGAGCAGGTATTTTTTCATATATGTAAATTACTTCTTTAGTTTCCTTAGTAAGAGTTCCTTCTTTATCTCCTTCTATTCTTAATAATCTATAATTTTCAAATTCTCTTTGCACTGTTGTATATGAATCCCCTACTTTTCCAGTTATTACTACATCATTTGCTAATTGCTTGCCATCTTTATCTTGATATCTTACAAGCACACTTGCCTCTGCTCTTGTATAATAATAAATTACTTCTTGCTGTCCTTCTATTATTTTTCCTTCTGTGTTTCCACTATTTCCTACATATTCGTAATTTTCAATATCAACTTTCTTTGTCGTATATGACTTTCCAACTTTTCCTGTAATAATTTCTCTATCTGCTATTTCTAGTTTTGTTTCAGCATCTTCATATTTTACTATAACAGTACCATTTATATTAACATTTGTATTAAACTTTGTTTGCGCTTCATCATGTTGCTCTGTTTCATTTAATTTTACCTCTCCTGTAACATTATTTGTTATAGTTTCAGCTGTTGGATCTATATCTTTATATACTAAGGTTATTTCTTTTGTTATATCTACATCACGACTTCCGTTTGTATGAGGTATTGCTTCCTTCCATGTTATTGTTTTTGTAGCCTCATCATATGTTCCATTTGCTAATTTAGATTGTTTTTCATCTATTTTATATGGAAGATAATCTTTTATTATTACCTCTCCCTCACCTATGTAGTTTGTTATTTGAGATGTATAGTGTATTTTATAGCTTATTGCTTGTGAAGATTTTGTTATCTCTGTTGTTCCTGTTTTTGTTATTTTACTATTTAAGTTTGCTTTTATTAATTTGTATTTATTTGTAATATTTATTAAATAATTTGTAAAGTCACTTGTTTCTTCTTCTGTTATTATTATTTCTGGCTCTTCATAGTATTCTAATTCTCCTACATGTATTTCTGCTTCTATTACTTCATATTCTAGCTTTTCACCAGTGGTTTCATCATATTTTTGTAAATTTTCTATTTCTTTTGACCATTTATTATCTTTATTTAATACTACTACAATTTCTTTTTTAGTAACTTTTTCTCTTAATGTTATTTTAACACTATCTGGTCTATGTCCTTTTTTATCATCATTATCATCCCATGTTTTTTGTATTTTTATTTTCACATCATATTTTTGTTTTAGTGTTGTTTCATCTTCTGATGTGCTATCCACTTGCTTTTCTCCAGGTTTCGTTGAATGTTCACTTGGATAGTATACTTCTACTGTTCCTTCTGCTTTATTAGTCAAATCTTCTTTTAAATCTTGGTCTACATATACTATTTCTATTTGCTTTATAATATCTTCTGAATATGGTCCATTTTTATATGTATCTATGTCATTTATTGTTTCATTCCATGTTATTGTATTACTTGCCTCTTCATATATTCCGCCATTTAATTTAGATTTTTCCCTATCAATTCTTGCTGGTAAAGTATCTACTATTTTTACTGTTGCCTTTCCTATGTAATCTGCTATATTTACTGTATATGTTATGTCATATTTTATTTTTCCATCTTTTGATGTTAAGTTTTGAATATTAGACTTTTTATCCATTTGGCTTGAAACTTGTGGTGTTTGTAATTGATAATAATATTTTACTTCTATTTCTTCTTCTGTATATTTTCCCTTATACTTTTCTGGATCTTCTTTTATGCATTTATAATTTGCTGGCACTTCACTTGATGGCTTTGTCTCATATTCTTGTCCTACTATTCCTTGTTTTTCCTCATCATCTGCAAGTCTTATTGTTGTAAGTGTGTCTGTTTCTGCATCATAAATATAATGATGTACTATTAAACTTGCAGGTATTTCTATTAATGTTTCCTTAGTTGCTCTATCTTCTTGTGTTTCTACAGTTTTGTAGCCTTCAGGACTTTCTAAATCTGGCTCTTGTAATTGTAATGTACTTGTTACTAAGTTTTCCATACTTCCTGCATTATTATCTAGACTACCATAAATAAATTTTAATCTTAATGTTTTTGTTACTGCTATTTGTTTTGCTTCTCCTGTTTCAAATGTGTCTATATCATTTTCGTCTATATTCCATGTTATAGTTTGGTTCGCGTCATCATATTCTCCCTTATCCAATTCAGACTCATCTTTATCTATTTTGTATGGAAGTTTATCTACTATTGTTAGTTTTGCTCTTCCTTTAAAGTTATCTATTGTAGTTGTATATTTTATTTCATAATATACTTTTGTTTCTTTTGATACTATTTTGTCGTCTCCCGTTTTTGCCAATTTACTGTCTACTTTAGTTCCAGGCTTTCTATAATCATTTTCTGTAGTATTAGTATTTTTTCCATCTACTGTTGCCACATTTTGTATTTGATAATTATTTTGTGAATATTTAACTTGTACTTTAAAGCTTACTTCTTTAGTTTCTCCCTCTTTAATGCTATCTATTACCCATGTTATTTCATTACCATTTTGTTTAGCACCTTCAGAAGTACTCAATAAATCTGTTCCATCTGGAATTGTATCTTTTACTTCTATATTTTGTACTGTATCTTTTCCTGCATTATGAACTTTTATTTTGTATGTAATTGTATCACCTACTGTTACCTCATCACTTTCTAAGCTTTCTGTTTCGTTTCCTTCTTTTCTTGTTACTTCAGATACCTTTTCAAATGTTACTATTGGAATATTAGTATCGTTTGTTGGATTCCATGGAGATTCAGGATCATCAGGATTTTTATTTACTGTTGCCACATTTGTAATATTTGCTACATTTTCTGTTATTAATACATCAAATGTTAATTTTACCATTCCTGCATTTTCTCCATCCTTAGCTGGTACTGTTACTCTTATTCCTTCGTTTGTTAATTGCTCTTGTGTATATTGTGTTATGCTACCTTGTTGAGGTTGTACAACAATAGTTCCTGCTACTAAGCTTGTTCCCGCTGGAATTGTATCTTTTATTAGTGCATCTGCTGTAAGTCCTCCATTATTTGTTAATTCTATTGTATATCTTATTTTATCACCTACTAAAGCATATTTTTCACTCTTACTATCTATTATTTCTGCTTGCTTTCTGCTTTCTATAAGTGCTTCAATATATTTATGTGTTACTGTTTCTGTAGTGTTTTCACCTACTTGTGCTGTATTTTCTATTAATTGCCCATCAGTTAAAATTCCTGCTTCTACTTGTACTACAAATGTTATTTCTACCACTTCTTCTGGTTTTACAGTTACATCTACTCCCTCTGCTAGAGCAGATTCTTCAAATGTTTTCTCCTCTTGCATTTCAGAATTTAATGTAGCACTTACAAATGATGTACCATTTGGTGCAGAATCTTTTACTTTTACTGTATCTTCTAATGTTCCGCTATTTGTTATCGTTATTTTATATGTTATTGTATCACCTGCTTTTACCTTTTCAGGTGTATCAGATGTTTTCTTTATTTCTATTTTTGGTTCTTTTACTTCAATATCTTCTGAAGTTACTGTTTCATCATTACCATTATTGCTTACAGTAGCTGTATTTGTTACTGTTTTTATATGATTATCTGCCTCTTCTAATGCATTTACAGTTACTTCAAATGAAACTGTTGCCACTTGTCCTGCTTCTATATTTATAGTTATTCCATTTTTCAATTCATCTTCTGTATATTGTGTTTTTGCTTGTTCTGGATTTACCACTATGTTTCCCTTAAATGTTGTTCCATCTGGTGCTTCATCCTTTATTGTTACTTCTTCTGTGAAATCTCCATCATTTGTAACTGTAATTATATATTTTATTGTATCTCCTACTGTTACATTCTCAGGAACTTCAAATGTTTTAGCCATTGTTATATGCCTTACTTTTACATCTACTGTTACTTCTTCTGTATTTTGGTCTTCATCATCTGGATTATCTGGAGTTGTGTCTATTGATGCCATATTCTTTATTTGTTCTAATTCTTTAGGTTCTAAGTCATTTACTGTTACATCAAAGCTTACTTTTCTTACTGTTGGAGTTTCATCCTGTGCCATTGGCATATTTACTGTTAAACCTTGCTCTAATTCAGTTTTTCCTGCTCCTGTTTGTACTGTTTCATCTATTTTTATACTGTCTGGTACTAATGTTGTTCCCTCTGGAACTTTATCTTTTACTTTTACATCAATACCTAAATTTCCACTATTTGTTACTGTAATTGTATATGTTATTTTATCTCCTGGTAATACATAATCTCTATCTTCAGGTATTGTTTGCGTTTTTTGTGATGTTATTTTAGCTACCCTTAATTTATAATAATATGTTACTTCAATTGGTGATTCTGTCATTGTTCCTTTTTCATCACCATCTACCTTAACAAATTCATATTTATCTAATATATCTTCTGCCTTTTTTGTTTCGTATGTATCACCAACTTTTCCGTTATGTACTACATCTGGGCTTACTGTTGAATTATCGTCTATTAAATAATGGTGTACTGTTACTTTTCCATCTGGCTTTTCTTTATTATAAAATGTAATTACATTGTTTTCTAATATCAAACCTTCTTCGTTTTTCACTAATATATCTTCATTTGAACTTTCAAAAACTTCAAACGTTACTGGTGTTTCATTTAATTCATATATGTGTGGTGCTTCTTCTTCTATTACTCTATACTTACCTTCTGTTAATAATTCTGATTTTGCTGATTCTTGGCTGTCCCAACTATCAACATCTTCCCAACCTTCCTCTGCAGTTTGCTTTTGTAATTTCATTTTTGCAGAAGTTACATATTCATTTGTATCTATATCTCTTTTTTCTATATATACATTTGTCTTTCCTTCTGGTAATCTATAGTAATTTCTTACTACTATTTTCTTTACTTTTCCTTCTTCAAATGTTCCTTCTCCATTGTTTGTTATTGATGATAAGTAAAAGTTTTGTGGCATTTTCCCAGTATCTTCTTCTATTTTATATTGTACATCATTCAAGTCTTCGCGACCTACAAACATTAGTACTTGTCCTTCTTCTATTTCTACATTTGGTGTTGTATTAGAAGATATTTCATAGTCTATATACCATTTATAAGTATTTACTTCTTCTCCACTTTTTGTTATTTTAGCTTTTATTGGAAACTTCTCTTTTGGCGCATATGGTGTTGTTACATCTTTGGTTATTGTTAAATATACTCTTTCTTTATCTACAATAATAAATGTTGCTGCCTTAGATGGCTCACCATCTACTGGTTTTCCATATTTTGATTTCTTATATGTAAAGTTTACTACATTATCTACCTTTATAAAGTCTTGTGTGCTTGTATCTACCGCACCTGTTGCATTTACTTTAAATTTTAAATAATATACTTTTCCATATTCCATAGTATTATACATCCATGAAAGAGTTCTTGATGCATCATCATATGAATAACTTGAATTTGAATTGTCTGAATATTTTTCATATGTATTTGTTTCTTTTATATATTCTCCCATTTCTACAGATTCTTCTATATAATTTGTATTTAATGGCATTACATCTGTTGCTTTAACATCATATACATTATTAAAGTTATCTGGAGTGAATAATACTGTATATTCTACTTCCTCTCCTGTTAGTACATTTTCTTTATCTACAAATTTTTCTGCTATTACATGTGAGTCCATTGGTATAAATTTTGCACTTACCCTTACATGGCTTTTTATGCTTTTTATACCTGATTCACTATCTTTTATTTGGAATTGTAAATGTAAATAATCTGCATAATCTGGATTTTCTGCATTTGTTATTGGTACTATCGTTGTATCTATTTCTTTAGGTTCATCTAGTTCCATTATGTAGTATTGCCCTGTCATTGGATCTTGTACCATTTGATAATCTTGATATAAATATGTATATTTTGCGTCTACAAAGTCATATGGATTATCTGGATTTTTTAGTTCTAACGCTAATGGAGTCCAAGTTACACCATCTTGTGAAACTTCAATTTGTACATTTACTAACTTATAGTTTCCATCATTTTTCCATCCCATTAAAACTTCTTCTCCGCCAAAGCTTTCTAGTGTTTTTGTTTTTACTATTGTGTTATCTTCTTGCAATACTGTGTTTACATTTGTTCCATCAAATACTAAACTATTTGGGTTTGATTCTCCTTCTTTTAAGTCTGGTTCAATACTTGATGTAGTTATAACTTCGTTATTTACTATTTGAGTTTCTAGGCTTGCTGTATATTCAGAACCTTTTATAACTACTATTTTGCTATCAGATAAATATCTACCATCATCTAATCTCCAATAATATCTAAGTTCATACCATCCAACATCTTTTAAACCAAATGGTTTTGTTCCTGTCCATTTTTCATTATTTAAATTTTCCTCTGTTACTCTAGTTGCATCATCATAATTTATTTTTGGTAATTGTACAACTTGTCCACTTGATAAAGTCGTTTCTACATATTCCATATCTAATTTATATACCGCAACTTTTGTTAAACCTTCTTGTGCATCTCCTATCATCTTTTGATCATATAATGAGTCAAATCCCTCACTAATTGAACCATTGTTCTGTGCACTTGGGTATCTACCCCACATTGCAAATTTTGTATTTGTGTCTTTACTTACTTCTTGTGATGCATATCCATCTTGATTTCCTAAGTTTTCTGCACTTGTTGTTGCATATACTGTATCCATTCTATGTTTATATATATTTCCACTATATTCTTGCTCTACATTATCGCTTGAAGTATAAGTTATTCTATTTGTTCCATCTGTATCTATTACTATTTCTGCATATTCTCCTGCATATACATATGCCATTGGTAGTAGCCTTAATTTTCTTTCTCCCACTACGCTTCCGCTATCATTTTTTACCTGTACTTTTACCCAACTTTTTCCTGGTGCAAAGTCATAACATTTGTATATATCTTTTACTTCTCCTAGTTCTTTCATTAAATCAAATAGTTTTGGATCCATTTTATTTGAATCTTTTTGTACGTTTACAATATTTAATACTTTGTTGGTTTCTGAGCTCTCACCAAACACTGTGTCAGAGCCATAATTTATTGTAAAGTTTTCTTTAAATCCTCTAGACCTGTTCATTTCTGTATCTATTTGCCATGTTATATCATCATATGTTGCTTCTGAATTATCATTACTTGTAAATTCAAAACTTAATGTTATATCTCTAATTGTATCATATATATAATTATTTTCTTCTGCTTTTGGGTTTGGTGTAAAGTCTTCGTCTGTTTCTACATTATATGGTACATTATCCTTTGTCATTATATAGTCCCAATGCTCTAGGAAAACTGTTGATGCAGATGCTTGTGAATAACAATTAACTAATTCATTGTCCTCGCCAAAAGCTGATGCCTCCTCAAACACCTTTAATTGTGGATATAAACCATCTTTTAAGTTCCATGCTTCTTTGTCCTTCATGTCTACTATGTTTCCACTTTTTCCTGTTAAACCTGGTGTTCCACCTTTTAAACTAGAACCTTTTGTATATACTCCCTCTAATCCATCTATTGAACCTGTGGCATTTCCACTAACATAGCCTATTCCTCTTTCTCTCATTCCTGTTGTTTGCTTATCATAATAACAATTGTATAGCTTTACCCCTGTAGCTCTTGTTGTGTAATTTCCTATAAAACCTCCTAATGTTGACGTGTTTGATGCATTATTTTCTGTATTTGTTGTTATGTCTCCAACTTCACCTGTGGCATAACAATTTATAAATATATCATGGGTTGATGTAATTGTTTCATCTCCTACCCTAATTGTAGCAGAAAGACCTGAAGGTATAGAATCGTCACTTCCTATAAAACCTCCTACAGCATCTCCTGAATATTCCATTCCGACCATTGAACTAGAATAGCAATTTTCTATTACTACTGGTGTACATGTGCTTCCAGAGTAATTTGTGATTCCTACAAATCCGCCTATATTATGAGTTCCCTCAATTATTCCTGATGCATAACAATTTGTTATATATGCACTTACACTTCTAACTCCTGCATCATCATACAAAGAATCACTATATAAGGTACTATCTGTTGGCTTATCATCATATATTCTTGCTAATATCTTTCCTATAAATACTCCTGTTTCACTATTAGCATATATTGTATTATTTGTAAAACAATTTCTTATTATAAAATGTCCTCCACATGAAATAAATGCTCCTGAGTCTTTTCCTGTAGAAAATATTTCACAATCTACAGAAAAGCAATTTTCTAGCATTGTTGGAAATACAACTTCTTTTGTAAAATATGCTTCTGGGTTTACTGGGAATGCTGCATCATATTTTACTTTATAACCTGCTCCTTTATTTGGATTATTTATACAACCACTAAATCCTCCAACATGGTCTATACCTGCCATATATACTTTTTCAGTTGAAGAATTGCTTATAAAGTAGTTATCATTATGTCCCCCATAATTTAGTCTTCCTACTAAGCCTCCACCTCCTGCTGTGGTATTATCACTTGTTTGTATAAGTGCTTCTTTTATTTTTACATTATCTATATATAAACCATGCTGTTCAGTATTATTGAATGTACCTAATAACACGCCCGTTCCTCTTAAAGAACCTTCTCCTGTTCCGCCCCTAGTATTTACTATTAGTGATGAATCTATATTTAAATTTTTAACTATAAATGATTTATTAGTTATTGTTCCAAATAAACCGTTTCCTTGTGTAGAACCTGATTGACAATTTTTCATATTATATATTGTGTGGCCATTTCCTTCTATATATAACCAGCCATTTTTTCCTGAATTTATAATATCAACTGATTGCCAATTATGACTTTGACCATTTAAATCTATATCTTTTGTTATACTTATTTTTATATTATTTGTTGAACCTTTATAAGTATCCAACGCCCATTTAAATTGTTCTGCTGTACTTACTGGAATAACTGTATAAGTAATATTATTAGTTTCTGTAGTTTGTACTCCAGTTTGACCATTTGTATATGTATCTGAATAAGCCTTCGTTTCACTTGTAAAAGTAGAATTACTTACTGCAGATGATGAACCATTCCAAGGAGTTATTCCTAAGCTTGCAGTATTTACCCAATTAAAGTATGGATTACCACTTTGAACTGACATATTTGCTATATTATCATCTAATACATTACTAGTTTGGGCACCTGCGCCAAACACAGCATTTCTTATTTCATTCCATCTTTCACTTTGAAATTGTGTTATTGTTTTATTAATAGCTTGTGGATTATCCCCAAATAAACCTTTTATTATTGGTTCAGTTTGAGTAATAAAAAAGCTAAATACTGTTAATATGCACATTAAAGATATAATTATAATTTTTACTATATCTTTACTGCTCTTTAGTTTAACTCCACTTTTATTATTTTTAGTTACTGGTGTTACAATTTTGCTTTGTACCTTTTCTTCATTTTTCTTTCTTAATTTCATTCTTGGTCCTCCTAATTAGGTGTTAATATCAAATTTATTTAATTGTAAACATTTTTCTTTCATTATTAAATAGGCACTTTATTAAACTTTTTCAATACACATACGGAAAAACGTATTTAGTGTTTTATTATATTTATGTGTCTTTTGTATTATTATTTTACAATGTAAACTTTTTAGTGCATTATACGAATTTTCAATAGCTAATTTTTGCTTATTTTTCAAGGCTTTATTTTTTTACATTTTTGTATTATTAGCCTGTCAAACTTATCTCCGTAAGCAAATTAAAACACGGACCTTAACGTTTGTTTTTCAAACATTAAGGTCCGTTCTCTTTCTAAAAATTTATCTTACTTATGCACTATTATTTTTTAGTTGAATTCTTTTTTATTTGTTTTTATACTCTGCTTTTTATTTTATTTGCTTCTCATAGTAATCTAAACTTTCTCCGTCTACTGCCTGTTCTTCTACAGTGTATTCTATTTCTTCGCCTGTTTCTTCATCATATTTTGGCAAGTCTGTAAATATGTGTGTCCAATTATCTGCTTCACTTATTGTATATGATGTTATTTCTGTATCTGTTTTTTTATTCTTTATTTGTAATATTAGTTGTGTTGGCCTTTCTTTTATGTTATTTCCGTCATTCCATGTTTTTGTTACTTTTATGGCCTTTATAAATTTTGTTTTTGTTTCATAAGTTGTTGGTCCTGTTTCTTCCGTTCGCTTTGTTGACTCTAGATTTATGCTTCCTTTTACTGTATTTACAATTGTTTTTTCTTTTACATTTACTCCTTCAAATATTACTGTTATTGCTTTTTCTATTGTTAGCTCTTTTAATTGGCTTTCTTCTGTTATATTTATTTCTTGTGTCCATGTTATTGTTTGTTCATCTTTATTATATTTTCCTCCATTTAGCATTTCTTCTAACCAATTTCCTTCCTGACTATCTTGATGTTCTTTATTATATACCTCTTGCATTTTGCTCTCATCTAGCTTATATGGCAATGTATCTGTTATTGTAACTACAGCTTTTCCTGTGTAACCTTCTATGTGAGCTGTATATTTTATATTGTAATTTATTTCTTCATCTTTTGATGTTATTATTTGTGTTCCGTCTTTTGTTATGTTATGCTCTATTATTGCATCACCTTTTATATAATAGTAGTTTACTTCTATTGGATTTTCTTGTATTATTCCACTGCTATTTGATGGTCTTTCATATAATTTATAACCTGGCTTTAACTCTGCTCTGCTTAATTGTTTTGTTATATATATATCACCTACTGAACCTTTCATACTTTGTTGTGGTGCTTCTGTATCGTTAATTAAATGTACTCTATTTTTTGTATATGGGTCGTCAGCTTCTTCATCATATATATAGTGATTTATTATTATTTCTCCCTGTACTTTTTGATTATCTATATCTACCTCTATTGTTTCATCTGATTGATTATTTATTTCTACTTGCTCTACAACTTTTGAGCTTATTTCGTAACCTTCTGGTGCCTCTATTTCTGTTATTGTATATTTTCCTGCATTTAAATCTAACATTAGTTTTCCTGTTTCATCTGTTACTGCTTCACCATAGTATACACCACTTGGTTGTACTTTTACACTGTTTATTGTAAATGTGTCTGTTCCTACATCTTCTGTATCATTTTTTGAATATCCAAAATGTAAATAATACTCTTTTCCTCCTTTTAATGTTACTGTATAATCTGCCTCTTTTCTCTCTCCTGATATGTTTATGAAGTTATTTCCATTATTGTAGTCTACTCTTTCTTTGCTATTTGTTATTACTGCATATCCAAAGTCTTTATTTCTTTCACTTGATATTTCTGCATTTACTATTACGTCATATGTATCGTCATATTCACTTAAATTTATTGGTATGTATGCATTTGCTACTGTGCTTGCTATTTTTTGATTGTTTGATATATATTTTCCATCTTCTGTTGTATCAAATCCGTACGTTACACCTGCTTCGTATGCTTTAACGCTGTTTATTATAAATTGATCTCTTACTTCTTGATTTCCACTTGAACCTTCTTCTTTAGTATAATTCAAATGCAAATAATATGTATTTCCTCCTTCTAATATTGCTGTGTAATCTTTACTTTTTACTTCTCCTGAGATTTTATTTATAACAATAGTTCCATCGTCGTCATCATAATATGATGGCTTTGTATTGTTATCTTTTATAATTGCATACCCATAATTTCCAGACTCACTTGATATTTCTGCATTTACTACTACTGCTATTTTTTGTTCTGGATAATTAGTTAAATTTATTGGTATATATGAATCTGCTCGTGTATTTTCTTTGTTCATATTATTTGATGTATATGGTTCATCTTGGCCGAAATTATACGTTTCTATCTTGGTTTGATATATATTTACACTATTTATTTTAAATGTATCATTTTCATCATATTCACCTGATCCTTTTTCATATACAAAATGTAAATAATACTCGCTTCCTCCATCTAACATTACTGTATAATCTTTAGGTTCTACATTTTCATAAAAGGCTGCAACTGGTGTTCCATCATATTCATATTCTGGACTGGTTTCATCTGTTCTTATTGTTATATACCCACTATTATATCCACTATCTGACATTCCGGCATTTACTACTACTGCTATTTTTTGTTCTGAATAATTACTTAAATCTATTGGTATATATGAACTTGCTTTGGTATTATCTTTCTGTCGGTTATTTGGCTCATATACTCCTCCTTCTTTTTCTTCAAAGCCATACCTTATAGTTTCTGCTTCATATATATTTATACTATTTATTACTACTCTGTCTTCATACCTATCAATACTCGTATCTTTCTTATATCCCAAATGTAAATAATATTTTTTTCCTCCCTCTAATATTTCTGATGTATATTCTTGAGTATCAGTTTGAGAGTCTGTATACATAAAGTGTCCTGTAGAACTTCCGTAGTTTGGCATATTTGTATCCGTTGTTATTGTTGCATATCCTTTATCTGAACTTTCACTTGATGCTCTTGCTTCTAATACTACTGCATAATTCTTTTCTTTATATTTTTCATCTTGCAAGTTTATCTCAAAATATGAATGGGCTGTTGTATTTCTTAAATCTTTATTTCCACCATTTGTTGGTTCATAATATTTCTGTCCATTTTCTTCTTTTTCTACAAAATAATATGGTGAACCATCTTGTTTTTGACCTAATGATTCATTTGCTGTACCTAATCTTGTTTTTACATATATTGGTCCATTATTTTGAATTGCTTGCTTTACATTATTTGTTATATTTTTATTTTCATCTTTATAATAATAGTTTTCTCCATTTGCTACTATTTTTCCTATTGCATCTGCTGGCAATTCTTTTTTCATATTTGGTAAAATATATTCTTCTCCATTATTTTGTATTGCTCCTATTGCATTTGCCGGAACTTCCCTTTCATCTACTTGTTCTATTCTAAATTTTGCTCCTGCTAAAGGCGTCTCTCCGTCTTCATCATATTTGTTTATTATTACTTTTCTTCTTGCTAATTTATAATAATATGTTACTTCCACTTTTGGAAATTCATATTTTCCATTTGCATTTGCTGGTAAATTATTTTCTGCTAATTCATATCTACCATCTAACTCTTCATTCGTTTTGGCTTGTGTTGTATATGTCATTCCTTCATCTTCTTGGCTTGTTTCATCTGCTGCTAGTTCTCCTCCTGCTAATGGTACTTGTGTCATTGTTCCTTCTATATAATGGTGTACTATTAATGGTACTTTCTTTTGTTCATAATAATATGTTACTACTATCTCTCCATTTTCATTTAACTTATCTTTCGTATATGTTCCTTTCGCATTCTGTGGAATATCTAGTTCACCATTTGTATTTTGGGCTAATTCATATCTTTCTAATCCTACTTTTGGTTCAGTTTTATACTCTTCATTCATTTTTCCAATGTATTCTTCATCTTCTGCTACTTTCTCTGCTGGTATATTTCCTGTCCCTGTTCCTTTTTTATAGTGATGTACTATTAATTTTGGATTCTTTGTATTCTTTATTGTTACTTCATTTGAGCCTTCTTCTGTCATTTTATGTATTATTTCTTGAGTTGATAATTCATAACCTTCTGGTGCTTCTATTTCTGTTATTCTATAACTCTTCCCTATTTTCAAATTTACAACTGCTTGTCCTTTTGTGTCTGTTGTTACTTCTGTTTTATATAAATCTTCCTCACTTGGTATTACTTTTACACTGTTTACTGTAAATGTATCTGTTCCTCCATTTGTTTCTCCATCTTTGTAATATCCCAAGTGTAAATAATATTGCTCATTTCCTTCTACTGTTATTGCATAATCTTTTGGTCTTGTTACACTACTTGTTGTTCCTGATATATATATGAATCTGTTATCAGTTTCATCATGTGATGGTATACTTGCGCTATTACTTATTGTTGCATATCCATAATCTCCTTCCGCACTTGATACTTGTGCATTTACTATTATGTCATATTTTCCATCTAAATCTGATAAATCTATTGGTATATATGAATTTGCTGTTGTATTTGCTTTTCCTTGATTATTTGATACATATTTTGTATCTATTTCGTCAAATGAAAATTTTCCTTCTTCTGCCTCATATATATTTATACTATTTATCACCACTTTATCTTCTGTTGTATCACCATATATATAATCTTTATAATACCCTAAATGTAAATAATATGTATTTCCTCCTTCTAATATCATAGATGTATAATTTGCATTTTCAACTTCTCCTGATATTTGCATAAATTTTCCATTTGAATCATCATATTCTGGCATTGTTTTTTCTTCTGTTATTGTTGCATATCCATAATCATAACTCTCACTCG
>CANQDO010000068.1 GCA_947593355.1 uncultured Clostridia bacterium
TGTTAAAGTTTTAGCTGTTACATTTACTTTATTTGTTACATTTCCATTTAAAATATCTTGCTCTGTTACTTTATATGCTAATTGGACTGTTCTCTTTTCACCTGGTAATAAATCTTTTACTAAAGTAAATGTATTTGGCTCCTCAAATGTTGCAATTAAATTACTAGTTATACTTTCTATAGTTGCTAATTGATCTACTATTTTTACATCTTTTAATCCAAGATTTCCCGTATTAGTTATAGTAATTGAATATCTTATTCTTTCTCCCAATGTATATGATGTACCATTCTTTGGTGTACTTACTACAGTTTTATTTACTTCTATACCTGGATTTATCTCTACTTCTTCCATAGAATCTGTTAATTTTTTTACTAATGGATCTAATGTAAATTTAGCTTTTCCTAATCCTTCTTTTGTTAAACTATCTCTTTTATTTAATACTAAATCTTTCTTTTTCCCCTCAATGTTTTTATTGACTATAATTGTTACTTCTCTTGTAGGTATATCGTCTACTATAGCTTGGTTAATTATTGATTTTGTATATACTCCTTTTGCTAATTTATTTACTTTTACAACAAAAGTTAAAGTTACCTTTCCATTTTCTCTTGTTTCATCATCTCCTACTGCTCTACTTCCTGGCACATTTACTTCTATTCCATCTTGTAAATTAACATCTGTTAATGTATTTGTATTTTTGGTCTCTCCATTTACAACATAAGTGTCTTTTTCATCTATTTTTATAGAACCAGTTTCAAATGTTGTTCCTGCTGGTATAGTATCTCTTATTACTACATTTTTTGCTATTTCTCCACTATTTTCTACTGTTATAGAATATGTAATTTTTTCTTCCTCTGTTACAAATGCTTCTCCATGTTCTGTTGAAAGTGATTTGTCTTCACTTATTATTGGTCCTATATATTCATTTACTACTTCTATTTCATCTAATTGTACTGGTACTTCCTTATTGACCATTACTTTTACTTCTGGTGTTTCTTTTCCATCTACTTCTGCAACGTTATTTATTTCTTTTGAATATTTTCCTTTTTCTAATTGATTTACTTGTACTTTAAATGTTATTACTACTTTTCCTTTTGTTCCTTCTTCTCCCTCTTCTCCTTGCATTGCTGGTACTTCAACGCTAATTCCTTTTGATAAATTTTCATATGTATATCCACTATCTGGCATGTCAGTTGGCTGTGGTTCTACTGTTATACTTCCTGGTACAAATGAAGTTCCATCTGGAATTGTATCTTTTATAACAACATTTTTAGACATCTTTCCACTATTTTCTACTGTTATAGTATATGTAATTTTTTCACCTTCTACAACAAAATCCTCATTATATTCTGTTTCATATGTTTTTGTTGAACTAATTTCTGGTCCTATGTATACATTTGTAATGTTAAATTCTTGTACTTCCAATTCTAATACTTCATTATTTTCTAATACTTCTATATATGATTCTCTGTCTGATAGTTGATATTGGTCTCCTGTATCTTCTTCTAATTCTACTACTTTATATATACCTTTAGATAATCCTTCAGTTATATCTCCGTTGCTGTCTGTTTCTACTATATAATATTGTTTTCCATTTACTACTTCCTTGGTTTCTATTTCGTTTCCTTCGCTATCTCTTACAGGTAATTCTTCATTATTATAATTATAAATAATATATTTTGAAGTTGATGCTAATTGTTTAGCCTGGTTTGTGGTTAGAATATCAGTTTTATTTATGTGCAATTGCATGCTAAATATACTTACTAACATTATTATTGTAAGTAAACTTGCACATACTCCTATAAAAGCTTTCTTGCCACTTTTATACCTTTCTTTTAATTTCATTTCTTTGTTTTCAAATGCTTTTTCATGCATTCCTCTCTCTTTTATCCTATTAACTTTTTTTCCCTTCATTTGTTTACCTCCACACAAACCTTATATATTAATATATATTTTTCCACTTTTCCTTTTACTTGTAAATGGTATTTTTCTCCACTTTTCAATAACTTTCGACATATTTCTTACGGAAATAGATACATTGTCTATTTTTACATTTTCAATACTTATTTGTAATATTTGATGACTTTTTTTACATTTGTTACAATTATTTTACTTAAGTATACATAAGTTTATTTATTTTTAATTATATTTAACTAATTGATACAAAAATAGCTCATTTTCCTTATAATTTTTATAAAAAAATGGGTATATTTTATACTTATTTTTGCCAAAATTCCTCTAAACCTTTTATTCCGCAAGGAAAAAGGCAATTATTACAAAATTTAAACTAATATTTTGCATTTCATAATAAATAATTTAGTTTTTTTCAATAAAAAAGAACGAGAATATAATTATTTTTATCCTCGCTCTTTTTATTTACTTAATTGCTATATTTATTTTGTTCTTTTTCTTATTACTTTGAATGTAATAAATGCTATTCCTAAAGCTAGTACTACAGCTACTACAGTCCATAATACGTAGTATGTAGGTTGTGCACCAAATGGTGGTAATATCTTTGTATCTTCTGATAAATCACTATCTAGCTCTTTTGCTTGTAATCTTGGATCTTGATTTCCTACTACTGAATATTCATTCTTTCTACCTACGTCATTTGATGTTCTAACTATTTCTACTATATTTCTATAGCTTAAATCGTCTGCTTCGTTTTCTGGTGATACTAATTGTGTTAATATTAATGGTATGCTTACTTCCATTTCTCCAGATTTTATTGCTTCGTAATATTTTGCAGGTACTAATGGTGCACTTAAGGCTCCCGTAGTAATTATTGTGTTATATTCTTTAATTTGTGGCTCTAATCTACTATTTACTAAATTCCTACTTAATAAGTCTTCTGCTTTAATATATTCCCATCCGCCTTCTTTGTTCTTAGCATCTTCTTTATTAAATTGTAAATTATTTGCTACATAATCTATTACTTGATTTGCTGTGGTTTTAACTACTTTACTTACATCATTAACTGCACCTGTATAGTAGAATCTTGTATCTGCATAATCTACTTCTCCTACGTTTGCTACTGAAATTTCATATGTTAATTGTATTGTAGCTCCATGCATTATTTCTTCGTCCATACTTAATTGTACAATACCAAATTTATTTTGATTGTCTCTTCTTATTTGTTCTATACCTGATAAGTTTAATAAATTATCTTTATAGCCAACACTGTAGTCTCTATGTTGTTGCCACAATACGTTTGTTGCCATTTTATCTGTATCGAATAATACTGTATCATCTGATAATGTAACTTTTATATTTGTTATTTCTTTTTCTATTTTTAATTGAGATTTTGGTCTTTCTTCTAGTCCTAAGTTTACATTACGTAAGATATATGAATCTGTAGATTCTGCTTCGTAACTTGAACTTGGTATGTTATATTCTAACTCTATGTCCATAACACCTGTTTCTGCAGTCATTTGAGTTTTACTTATTAATTCATCTACTAATGCTTTTAGCTCTTCGTTAGTGTAGCTTACTGGTGTATTATTGTTTGTTGCATCTTCGTATTCTGGTCTTTCTCTGTATGATGCTAATATTTCTGCTATACGATTTAATAAGTCTTTATTAGAATATCCTATTACATCTGTTCTAGTATTTAGGCTTCCTATTGCTTGTTTCATGTTGTTTGCTCCATCTTTAAGTGCCATTGTTCCATTTGTGTATATATCTTTTGCATCTGAAACATCTGCTCTTGCATCTGATGCTGCTATATCGTAATAATATGTTCCAGATTCATTTTGATTGCTTGCATCTTTATTGTATGCTCTTATTGTTTTTATACTATCTTCACTAAATGTTTTAATGTTTAATTCGATTGTAGGATCTTCACGTATTTCTAATACTCCATTTTGTGATATTTGCTCTTGATATGTTGTTGATTTATAGTCTTGACCATTGTATGATTTTGCATTTAATCCATCTATTCCTTCACCATATAGGGCTTTTAATTGTTGTGTTATTTGTGCTGCCTTACTAGTATTTTCATCAGTTGATGAAGCTAAACCTGAGTTTACAAGTACTGTTTTTACTGTATCTCCATAGATAAACCTTACTACATAGTTACCTGGTGCAAATGATTTAAATGCATATTGTCCTGAAATATCTGCGGTTGCATTTCCAAATACATAATCTTGTACTATGTTTCCACTCTTTCCTGCTGTTAATATTGGTGGTGTTACTTTCATATTTTCTGAATTTAGTGTTGCTACACCTGATCCATTTTCGAAGGTCTTCCAAATAAACTCTGTTCCATTATCCATAAGCTCTACTAATTGTACTGTTACACCGTTTATTTTTGTTTCCCCGTCTTGCATTAAACCATCGCCAATTCGTGCTCCAGACTCTGTTGTTGTTCCATTTACTGTAACATTTTCTGTTCTAGCATCTTCCCATACAAGTCCTTGAATCTCTCTGTCGTGGTTTCTATATAATACTATTTTAATATTTGGTGCTTTATCTGTATCATCTTCGAATGACATAAAGTCTACATCTCCGTCTTTTGGTACAGCCTGTGCTTCTAAGTTACCTGGATCTGAATCATAATCTGTTATTCCTGCTGGCTTTCCTTGTACGCTTCCTTGAACATTTGGTACTTCAACTCCGTCTGCATATATTGTTGAGTAACCATTTATTTCAGCAAGATTTTCTTTTCCTACTCCAATGTCTTCTCCTGTAACTTCGTCTTCATCTATTTTGATCCAATCTTCATTGTTTATTGTGTCTTTTTCTACTCTGAATGTTAAATATATGTATGCTGTTTGACCAGATTTTAAGTATTCTCCTTTTAGACCTTTAATATATAAGCTTTCATATCCTGGTATTGTTGTTTTTGTATCGTCTGCATAACTGCTACTTCCTAAGTCTGCTACTACTGCTTTACGTCCTCCTGTTCTACCTATTTGATAATATGAACGTTCTGGTACATATTCGTAATCTTCATCAAAGTAGTCTACTATTTCATCTATACTTGTTAATACACTTAATGATTGATTTCTTAGTGTTAATTTATATGTTACATATACTTCTAGCTCGTCTGATTTATCTTTTCCATAGTAGTCTGCACCGTGTGCCTCGTTATTATAATTGCTTGTTTTGTATAAATAATCTGATTTGTATATTTCTCTTGAATATTCTGTATCGTAGTAAGCATCTGAAAGTCTTACTCCTATTTCCCAAGTGTCTGAAGCTCCGTCAGATTCATCTGATGCCTTTCTTGTATCGTAATCATATACATGTGATTTTCCGTTTATTTCAAGTGTTACTTCTTTAACGTCTGATCTTAATGCCATATCTGTTGTAGGTCTTTCGTTTAAACCTAAGTTGATATTATTTTGCTCTGCATATAAGTTATGATATGTTATTGTGGTATTTCCTTGATTTGTTGTACTTACAGATTCTACCCAGTCTATTGCTTTACCATCAATTCCCATTAATACGAAATCTCCTTTTTTGATTACACATTCGTTCTTTCCTATTGTAAATCTATCGTATTTTGATAATAGTGATAATACTTCTTTACTTGTTTTTAATTGACCGTTTGTAGTATCTGCTGTCATTTTAATATCTTCTATATATTGTAGTTTGTCTTTAATTTCTGGGTCTTTACTTTCATATTCGCTAATTATTTTATCATATATATCTGTTTTTAAGTCTGGGTAAGCTCCATGTGCTCCGTCTGTTGGGTTTTTTAAGGTTCCACCTACTCCATATATATATTCATTTATTTTTTTGCTTATAATTCCTTCTCTTAAAGTTCCATCTGTTGTTACTTCGTCTAATAATTGAACTACTGAATCATCTACTTGATATGAATATACACCATTTCCACCATTTACTAATTTGTAACCCATTAATTCTTTTTGAGTATATGTTCTTCCTATTACATTATAGCCTAAAGAATTCGTTGATTTGTAGTTACGTGGTGCTGAACCTATAGTAGAAAATTTTGCATTATATGTTTCCCTTGCTGTTGCTGTACTTACTTTTGCATTTTGCTTATCCTGTTCTGTTTGATATTCTTTTGCAACTGATATTCTACCTAATGTTTGTTCATCTTTTTCGTTACCCTCTTGTCCGGTATTTTCTGACATTTCTTCAGTTTGGGATGTGAATGTTGTTGCTTGATATATTTGGCCATTGTATTCAAACTGTACATAGTATTTACTCATTGGCCTTACACCATAGAATATATATTCTCCTTTTTCGTTTGTTACTGTAGGGTTTGTTCTTATTTCTGTTTTTCCTGTTGTTTCATCTGTTTTTGCTTTTGCAAGTGTTGCAAGTACACTTTCACCTGTTTCTTCATTATATTCATATAGTGAAACTTTTATATTTTTTAATAATGGTTCATCATGTGAATATAAACCATCTGGTAAAGTTTGTTTTCCCGAACTTTGATCCCAGAATACTCTACCACTTACTTCCATTGTTACTTCATCATAATGATCTTCATCTTTATCATCATCTCTAATTATTAATCTAAATGCTGGCATTCTTATTGAAGTAGTTTCTATTGCTTCTTCTGTCATTCCTACTAACAATTGATATTGTAAACGTACTGTGTCAATACCTGTAAATGTATATCTTATAGCTGAACAAGTATGTCCTGTACAACTCTCTAAAATGCAATTATTAGAATGTGATATGCTTTGTGCTTTCCATTGATAACTACTTTGTGTTGCATATTCTGTTTTATACAATTCTGCTATGTAATATGCTATATATCTAAACTCTACTTCTACAGTTATACGACTTGGATCTATTGTTACTCCACTTGGTGATTTATCACCAGTAAACACTACATAAAATTCCTCGTTGTTTTTAGGGAATGCATAGCCATCATCTACTTTCCATACCGTTGGATTTTTAGTTATTTCAAATTCTCTTTTTGCTGGAATATTATTTCCATTAGCATCTGTATGATCTATACAATATGTTTTATATAATTCATTTTTTTCATTATATATTTTAATTGCTACTATCTCTGCAAAATTAATTCTATTTTTTGTATCTGCAGATGATTTTACATATTTATCGTTATATTGTATTTTAAATGGTCCTACTGTATATTTGTTATTTATTCTATCTATATATGTCTCTGTAATACCTGTTTTGTTTTCTACTTTTAATACACCTTTATTATCTTTTAATTCTTCATAGAAGCTTTGATATGCTAATGCTTCTGATACTAGCGCTCCAGCATTTGATAATGTATCTGAATCTTCCCCACTTATAAGAAGTTCAGCTGTTAATTCTTCTGCTTTTTTCCTTAATTTTTCTTCTATACTTTCTGGTCCATCTTCTATTTGTACTAAATATTGATATACATTTGCCCTTATGTCTGAAAGTGTTTTTGATATGTTAGGATCTTGTATCCATCTAATAGCTGATTCCTCATATTCAGCTAAGCCCTTATAGAACGTTATCATTTCTGCACTAGCTGAATTATTTGCTTTTTCCTTATAGTGGTTAATTAAATAATTCAATTTTGCGATTACTGATGGCACATCTGACATTGTTTGTACATCAAGTGCTGCATTTAATACTATTGTTCTTTCTTCGTTATTTAATTCATTAATAATAGCTGATTGTTCTATAGCTGCTGGTTTTGATTGAAAGTCATCAATTGAATTATCAAGATTACCATTACCTCCATTTATGCTTGTTGCCCAAAGCGCATTTTGTGCAAGCCATGAAGCTGTATCAGAAGTTTCTGGTCTATTTTTTAAATGATGCAATATATAACCAACATATTGGTATTTATCATATTGAGGAGTTGTTATATCATATTTTTGACCTATTTTAAATTTTGGTAGTTCATAGAATACTGCTGTTGTATTTTTCTTTTCCCCTAATGGTTTACTACAATAGCTACTTGGATGATATTCTTCAGTATCTCCTACTTTCCAATCTTTATTCCAATCTTCATTTAAAAGATTTTTTGTTCTTAATCTTGAACCTGGTGTACTTCCATGATCTATACAATACATGTGAAATCTCACACCGTTTATTTCTACACTTGTTGGAACAATATAACCATTATCATTTTTATATCCTACATATGGAATATCCATTCCTACTTCTAGTCTAAATGTTGGTTTTTTCTCATTATAATCTTCATCACCTGTTGAAGTACTTCCTTCTACTGCTTCACCTTGGTCTTGAATTATACCTTCTGCTGTTGTTTTCCATCTTTCTAAAAAGAATTTTTGATTTTCAGTTAAATTTCCTTTTCCATATTGTAATAGTTTATCAATAGCTTCACAGTATAATCTAAGATCTGATACGTCTTTTTTTGGTTCAATAACCCATTTAGAAACATATTCATTATACCATTTTCTTAATATTTCATATCTTTTTTGTATTTCACTTTGATTTGATGTAGTAGTTTCTTTTATCTCGGTTAATTCATTAGAATCTAGTTGTACGTTATCTATTATAGTATTTATGCTATCTAAATATCCTTCGACTTCACTTTTTTGACTCTTATAGTATTCTGATTGATATAAATAAACTTCACTGTTATATCGTTCATATAATGCTAAACATCTATCTATTTGGACTTGTATTTGATTTATTAGTACATTTGTCGCTTCAATAAATAAATTTGCTTCTTCTAAATCTAGTCCTGCAACTATATTATCTGTTTTTAATTCATTGTAATAATCTCCTATTACACGATATGCTTTGTCAATTTCGCTTGTTTGAGTTGGAGGATTATCTATAATATTTTGTAAATCTTGCTTAGATAAACCTTTTACATTACTCATTATAAAAACTACTGATAATATAATTGTAAGCATTACTGTGAAACATGTAATTATTTTGTTTTTAGTCATGACTATTTTTCCTCCTTTCTACCTGATTTTCCTCAATACCTTTTTATCTATAAAGTATATTCCTGTTCCTATAATTGCTATAATTGCTATTGTTAAGCCTATAAATGTTACTTCTTCTAAACCTGTTCTTATTGTTAATAAAACATCTGCTGTTGAAGTATCATCTTCGTTTGATTGCTTATTTGCTGGTGTTGAGTCTACATCTACTATTCCTAAGTCGTTATATGCTTCATATATTTCTGCTGTATTAGTTATTATAGTTAAATCGCTTTCTTTTACTTTCTTAGTTAGTACTAATGTAATTTCTTTTGTTTCACCTGGTTCTATTTTTGTGTTTGATAAGCTTGAGCTACATATGCTTCCATCTTGTAATACATACCAATCTCTATTTAGCTCTGCATTAAAGTTAAAGTTTGATGGTATATAATCTATTATTTTCTTAGCATAGCCTGCAATTGCACCTTCATTTATTATTGATATTTTGTATTCAACAGCTATTGTTGTTTCTTCTAAATATGCTGCTGTTAAATCTCTTTTTGCAAATTTATTATTGTAATCATATTTTGCTGTTCCTGTTTGATTTTGCACTGTTATGCTTGCAACTGTTTTATCTAATTTTAAATCGAATTTTTTATCTTCTAGCAATCCAGCATCTATGTTGTATGCATTAGCCGTTGTTACTGTTACTCTTTCTGTTAAGCCTGCCATTCTTTCTTCTCCATATAATGTTATTTTACTATCTATAATATCTGAATTTACTATATCGTCTATTCCTTCTTTTCTATATTCTGTACCACTATAGTTTGCTACATCATATAAGAATATAACTGAATAATCTCCTTGTGGTAACAATCTAAATTCATAATTTCCGTTTTCATCAGTAGTTTTAGTTATTGCATTTCCTGCTGCATTTATTACTAAATTTCCTGTTTTATAACTATATAACATTACTTGTACACCTTTAACTCTAGGTTCATTTTCGTCTTTCTTGCCATTTTCGTCTGTATCTATCCATACTTGACCTTGTATTTTTCTTAATCTTGCATTATCTGGATTGTTTGGATCATATGGATTGTCTGGATCGTATGGAATGTCTGAATTATTTGGGTCATTTGGATCATTTGGATTGCCTGGGTTATTAGGGTTATTTGGATTATTTGGGTTGTTTGGATCGTTTGGATCGTTTGGATTACTTGAACCACCTGTTGCTCCTTGTACTATTGTATGTTGTAATTTATTTGTATATATTTCCCCTATGTTTGTACTATATATTATAAATTGAAGTTCTACTGGTATTGATGTTACTCCACTTTGTAGTTCATCTGCCTTTAATGTTAATGCATATTTAAGTGATGTTCCTACTGGTAAATTTGCTGTAAGTTGGATGTCCTTTGTTTCTCCTCCTCCTATTTCTGATTCTTTACCATTTATTATATATTTTGCAGAAACATAAGATAATCCATTTGGAACTGTACCTATAATTGAAACATTTTGTAAATTTTGTGTTCCTGTATTTTGTATTTCTAATAAATATGTTATATATTCTCCTTCTTCTATTTTACCTTCTGGAATATCTGAAGTTAATGTTGCTTTTAATTCTGCCTTTTTAATATCTGCTTTATTTACTGTTTCATTACTTAGCATACTTCTTAAGTCACCATTTGTTGTTTCAAATGACATTCTCATTGAATTTCTAATTTCGCTTAATCCATAATTTGTTTGACTTAAGTCTACTGTTAAATATACTTCTACTTTTCCATTTACATCTAATGTTGGAATTGTATATGTAATTTCTTTTGTTTGTTGATTATATTGACCTTGAGTTTTTACCATATCTAAAACATAGTATGCTTCATTAAATACTGTATTTGCTGGTAGTAAGTCTTTTACTACAAGGTTATTTATTTTTTCGTTTATATTTTCTATTGTAAGTTTATATGTTAATTTACTAGTTCTATCTAATGTTTTACCTGCACTTGGTGTTGTTATTAAAGATGTTTCTAAGAACCCTTTTAATACATTATTTGTAAGTTCATTTTCTGATTGAGCTATTGCATCTAAATTAAATGCTGTCGCATGTGCTGTTGCTTTTAACGTTACTGATTTATCTCCTAAATAATGTCCATCTTCATCTTCGTCTGATGGGATTTTATTTACTCTTACTTCAAATTCAAAACTGCTACTTTCTCCTGGTTCTATATTTCCAAGTAATTCAGATACCTGTGTTTTAGTTTCATCTGGTTCATATGTATCTTCGTCTTCATCTTCTATAGCATCTTTATATTTTATATATGTTGTTCCTTCTGGTATATCTGCTCCTGCTATAACTCCCTCTATTTTTGCTTTTCCTATATTTGTTACTTTTACTGTATATTTTACAATTTGTCCTTCATATACATCTATATTATTTCCTACATTTGATTGTATTTCTATTTTTAATTCTGGACCTTCACCAGTTGTAATTTCTGCAAGTGGTGCTACTAATTTTTCTTGCGCATTAGATATTAGCGCTATTTCAGAATTTACTACATTATTATAATATACGGCATAGTTTGTATAACCATAGTTGTTACGACTTAATGAACTTGGTATTTCTACATTATATTTTAATGATATTATTGTTCCTATTTCCATTTGGTAGTTATTTAATACTACTAAATATGATTTTGCTTTTGATAAGTCTTGCATTTGTGTAGTCCATTTATTTGATGCATCTTCTAAATTGTTTGTAGCTGATGCATTTTCAGAATAGTATATTGTTACATTGCTACTTTCTATTCCTTCTACTGATATTTCTGATTTTAATGTTGCATCAAATGTTGAACCTAAATCTTCACCTGTTTGAAGGTTTGTATTTCCTTTTGATATAATTCTTCCTAATATATTTACATTATTTATTGGTGTTGTTCCATTGTTTATAATTGTATTTTCTACTGTTGCAAGTTTTGTTTGCTCAGAAAGTACATCTAGTGTTCCTTTTTTACCTTCTCCACTTATTAATAATAATTTTTCATTTTGATTATTGTAGTTTGAAATACTATTTGCTGCTACTAACCCAACTGGTGCTACAAATTTTACAGGAGTTTGTGCTACTCCTTTTCCTTCTTCTACTGCTTCGAATACATTACTATTTGCATTTTGTACATACATTTTTAATTGTGACCCTATTGTTGGTGTTAATTGCTTTGTTGCAATATTTACATTTGCTATTATGTTTGCACCTCTTGCTACTAAGCCTAAGTCATATTTTGTTTGTTCACCTGATAATATTACTCTTAATGTTCTTGGTGCTATTACTTCATAACGTTCTATTTTTAATTCATCATTAAATTTTAATTCTACACTATTTACAGTTATATTTTCTACATATTCTGGTAATACAAATTCTATTACTGGGTTTGTGTATAGTGCATAGTTTTCGTTTGATGTGTCTAATATTGCTCTTAATTCTATATCTTTATTTTCTACTACTGTTGATAATACTTCTGTATTTAGTTGAACATCTATTTTTGATACTGGTTCTGCTAATAAAGTGCTTGATGTTATTTCTTGAGCTATAATGCTCATTTGATCTTTTATTGTTTCTACTGTTATATTTGATTTTATAGCTTTATAATTTTCTATTTGTGCTAAATTTGCATTTGCTTTTATTGCTTTATTTATATTTATAATAATTGTTCCTTCTTTTTGTGGCTTTGATGTTCTTATTACTAATGTATCTATAGACATATCTGCTAAGTCTACTATTATATTTCCATTATTATCTGCTTGTGTTTCTTTACCGATTATTGATATTGGATTTCCTTCTATTGTTTCTATTGTTATTGTTCCATCTTCACCAAGTATGTCTATATAATTTTCTCTATTTATATATAAGCTTTTTATGTATGTTGTACCTTCTGAAAGATATTCTTGGTCATCTACAAATATGTATGAATCTGGATTTACACTTATTTTTAGTTCATCTACTAAATCTACATAGCTTACGTTTACTGATATATGTTGATTATATTCTGGCTCTCTTTTATTTTCTTCTGAAGATTTTTTGTTTGAGTATAAGAATGCTTTGCTCAAACTTTGTGTTCCTGCTACTTCTGCTATTACTATGTCGTTTAACTTTTCTTTTAATTCATTTTCTACTTCTGGAATTTCTGCCTCTATTGTTTTTTGTTCGTTTCCATATACTTGCATTTCTGCTTTTGCTGAAGTTGCTACTTTTATACCTTCTTCTGCTAACTCGTTTAGTTCTTCTGAATTAAATACACATGTAATAATGTATTCGTCTTGAACTTGCTTTTTCCATGATATTGTTCCATCTTCTTTTTCATTATTTTCTGTTACTATTTCTAACATTCCTGTTTCTTCATTATATGTGTATTCTTCTTCACTTAAAGTTTTTGACATACCATTTGTTGCAAGTGTATTTGCCATTATTTTTATTTGTGATGGCATATTTCCATTTATAGTTGGTATTAAAACTTCTACTTTTGTTTGTTTTATTGGTAATTTATTTTCTTTTATTGATGTTCTAACTAAAGTTTGTAATAAAATTCCTTTTTGATTTCCAACTTTGTATGGTACATATTTTGTTATTTCTTGTGAAATTTCAGTTTCTGGTTCATCTTCCCAATTTAGTTGTAGTTTTATTGTTTTATTTATTTTCTTTTCGTCACCTTTAGCATCTTTGTATATACCTGTTAATTCTAATGCATTTTCTTTGGCAAAACTACTTAAGCTTATATTTTCTTTTTGCTCAAAACTAATTGGTAGTTCTAGAATTTGCTCTGAACCACTTTCTATATTGTTTAATTTAATTACATTTCCCTCTACAGACTGGCATATTGGATTTTCTACCCCTAACACGACAAAATTTGCAGATTCATCTGAAGAGCCTTTTACTTGAATTTGGCCTTCTTTTAGGTAACCTGCATCTTTTACATTTATTTTGGCATATATTAAATTACTTTCGCTTATTTTTTTACTTGCAGTGTGGGTTATGCTTTCACCCTCTTTAAAATATGCATCAAATTCAACATTACTATTGTTTGTTGCAGTGCCTTGTTTTTCTAATGCTGTATTTGCTGCATATACCTTACCTGCATAAACTCCTATTACTTGCAAATAGCTAAATGCTATTGCCATGATTAATACTGTGGCTACTATTTTTTTCAAAGTTTTGTACATACAAATTCCTCCTATTTTTGAATTTTCTCCCTATAATATATTATTATACACCTTGCTGTAGGAAATTTCAAGTTCTTTAAACATTTTATGTCAATTTTTTGTATTAACTTTTTACATTATTATTAATATTTTTAATTATTTTGTGTTTTTATAATATTAATTTATATTATTGTCTCATTTTTTTACATTTTTTTCAATACTTTTATCCCTCCTAACTTAGCATTTAAGCGGTTTTCGTTTACGGATTGTCCTTTTTATAATATATTATTAAATTTTTGTTACAATTATTAATTTTTTTAATTTTAGTAACATTTTTTATTTTTTTTCATATTATATGGTAACTTTTCTATTGAAAGGATTAGTGATTATTTTGAGAGAAAATTTCAATTATTCTTCTAAAAATAATAATATGAATAATATCGATTTTGATAGTATTTTCAATAGTTTCAAGGAAAGTAATTCAGATAATTCTTCATGTAATTTTAATGATAATTTTGATTCAAATGAGGAAAATAATTCAAACATTTTTGGAAATATTGATATTGGAACTATGATGAAAATGAAGTCTATTATAGATAAAATGAATAATTCAAAAAATGACCCTCGCTCTAATTTGCTAAGGTCTTTAAAACCTTATTTGAGTTCTAATAAAAGAAATCAAGTTGATAAATATATTCAATTTTTCAATATTAGTAAGGCTTTCGAGGGATTGAATAACTTTGGTGGTGAAAATAAAAATGATGTATAATGCCCCCTTTTTTAACTTTTTTAATTCTATGTTTGGTTTGCATAAAAATAGTGGTTTTTATTATGAAAAACCACCTTTTAATAATATCCGTATAACTTCCGAAGATTTACTTATTTTTGCCATTATACTTTTTTTATATAATGAAGGTTGTAATGATACCTACCTTTACATTGCTTTGTTTATGCTACTTTTTAGCTAGTAAATCTCTTTTATATGCTACTCTATAACAATTTCGCCTTCATCACCTATATATGCATATGTTTTCGTGTTTTGACTTGCCTCTTCTTCTGGATTTTTTTCTATTTCTTTTATTACATTTGATATTCTTATTTGTGGACAATCTATTTGACTTGCTGCAATTATAGCTTCTCTGTTACCTTTTGCCCCTGCATGCGCTAAGCCCCTTAGTGTACCTAATACTATTATGTTTTCACCTGCTATTATTTCTGCTCCTCCATTTACATCCCCTAATACTACAATGCTTCCTTCATATTCTACTTTTTGACCTGAACGTATAGAGCCTTTTTGAAATTTTGTGTCTGAAGATTTTATTTCTCTGTTAAATGCTTTTTTTATTCCATGTAATCCTAGCGTTTTAGGGCTTTCAAAATCTACTTTTACATCTAGCATTTTGTTTATTATTTTTTGTACTTCTTCCATTTCTGCATTATTTAATACTTTTCCAACTACTTGTATAGGAGTTTTTTCATCTTTATATAGCTCTTTTAAATCTTCTATTTTCTTTTGTAAACATTCTATTATTTCTTCCTGTGTTGCACTATCACTTATTTTTAATATTATAGTGTCTTTTTTTAAATTTATTGATACACAATTTTTCATATTCTACTTCCTTCTTTCTGTTAAACTATTAGGGACGGGGTTAAATAGTTTAACACATTAATAACTTTATAATATATTTGCTAAACTACTAGGGACGGGGTTAAATAGTTTAGTAGTTTGATTTAATAATTTTTAGTTTTTTAAATTAATTTTATACTAAACTATTTAACCCCGTCCCTAGTAGTTTAGCTTTTAAAATTAATTAGGTGTTAAACTATTTAACCCCGTCCCTAATAGTTTAACTCAATCATTGGTATAGCCGTCATATCTTCTGTGATTTTGTTGGCATTCATTCCAAAGTATTCTGCTATAATATCTCTTGCTACCTCTGCGGTGTAACTTCCGTGTCCTCCGTTTTCTACCATTACGACTACTGCTATTTCGGGGTTGTCGAATGGTGCAAAACCAACGAACCATGCATTTGTTTTATTTCCCGCTTCTGCAGAACCTGTTTTTCCTCCAACTTCTATGTTGAAGCCTCTAAATACAGAAGCTGCTGTTCCTCCAGATTCTGTAGTAACACCTTTCATTCCTTCTTTTACAGCTTGTATTGTTTCTGGTTTAAATGGTAACTGTTCCATTTCATCTCTTTGCCTATTTAGCCTTTGGTCTACGAAATTTTGTATTTCTTGTTTTGGTACCTCGTTTCCACTTGCATCTACTATTGATTTTATTATTGTTACATTTAGATTTTTTCCTCCATTTGCTATCATGCTTGTGTATTTTGCCATTTGTAATGTTGTAAAACTGTTATCTCCCTGACCTATGGCTGCAACTAAAGTTAAACCGTCTGTCCATAAATTATGGAATAGTTCTGATGTTTCTTTACTTGCTACATAACCTGCTTCTTCTCCTAATAGCTCTACCCCTGTTTTCTTTCCTAATCCTAAATAGTTTGCATATTTTTTCAAGTTATCTATTCCTACTCTTCTTCCTGTTTCATAGAAGAAATAGTTGCATGAACGCACTATTGCTTGTGATACATTTAAATAACCATGTCCACTTCTGTTCCAACAATGTGGAGTATAATCTTTGTAATATCTATATGTTCCCACATCATTTATTTTTTCTGTTGGAGTTATTGCTCCTGTTTCTAGGCCTGCTATGGCTGTTACCATTTTAAATGTTGAACCTGGAGATGATATTGATTGTATTGCTCTGTTAAATAGTGGGCTGTGTGCGGCTTCTGAATTGTATTCATCATATTTTGCTTGACTTATACCATTTACAAATTGCCCTGGCTCAAAATCTGGGTAACTTGCCATTGCTAGTACTTCTCCTGTGTTTACATTTAGTACTACTGCTGAACCAGCATTTGCATCAAATCTATCTGAAAAGCCACCAGTTGCAATTTTGTTTATGTTTGCTTCTAAGGCATTTTCTGTAACTTGCTGAAGGTTTGCATCTATTGTTAGTATAACATCTGAACCTGCTATGGCCTCTTGTGATACATATTCACTTGTTACTGTTCCATCTACTGCCATATCTATTTGCTTTATTCCATTTTTGCCTTTTAAATATGGTTCAAATATATATTCTATACCTGTTCTTCCTATTATATCGTTTGGATCGTATATATCTTCTTTGCCTTTTAGGTCATTTTCTTCTACCCTTCCTATGTAGCCTAATATGTGTGATGCTAAACTTCCAGATGGATAATTTCTGGTTGGATTTATTGGGATGCTTATTCCTGGGAATGAGTCGTTTTGCTCATTTAATTGTGCTAATGTATTTTGACTTATATTTGTTGCTATTTGTACTGGCCTTGTATTGCTATAGCCATTTTTTGCTATTACATATCTTAACGTCATTATTTTTCGACATTCTTCGACATTTTCGTTGCTTATTTGATATTTTTCTTTTAATATGTAGAAACATTCTTCTGCAGTTTTACCTTGCTCTATATTATTGTTTGCTTTCCATGTATTTTGACTTTCTTCGCTTATTGTAAATGCAAATGGATTTATAGATATTGGTAAGTCATCTTTATATTTGTCCCCATTTGTTTCTAGTAACTGTGCAAATTTTAATAATGTCGAATTTAGTGTTTCTGTGTCGATTTTTGTCTTATATAATTCTACATCAACACCTGATACTGTTCCTGCTAATATATTTCCTGATTGATCTCTTATATTACCTCTTTGTGCTTCTAATGTACTTTCTCTAGTAAGCCTTGTGTTTGATGTTTCTCTATACTCTTCTCCATGCACTATTTGTAAGTTAAATAACTGAATTAATAGTATAACTCCTACCATATATATAATAGTGGTTACTATATTGTATCTTAATTTTATATTACTATTTTTTTTCAATTATCCACCTCCTTTAGCACTTTTATGTTTACGCTGTTTACATTTTTGCTAATGCTACATACTTTTAAAAATACCTTGTTAACACCTTTTGTCCTTTAAATATATCTTCTAATACATAGCCTGCCCTTTGCATTAAAGGATATGCTATTATTGTTAATATTACGTTAAACGCCACCTCTATTGCCAATATTTTAGAAAAATTTAATATTTCTATATTTATTGAAAATTGTGCCACATTAAAAATATATGAACCTATTTCATATACTGCTGTAGCGCCTGCTACCATTAGCATTACTGTTAGCCTGCTATCTTTAGAAAAGTTTTTATCTAAGTAGCCTCCTAGAAAGCCAATTAACCCTAGCATAACTGTTGAAGCACCTATGCTTTTTCCAAGTATTACATCTAAAAATATACCTAATACTACTCCATATATAGTTCCAATTCTTTGACCTGCAAATAGCCCTATAAATAATGCCAAAATGATAAATAAGTTTGGCTTTACTCCAGCTATTGTAAACCAATTAAAAAAATTGGCTTGTAATAAGAATATAATTATAAAAATTATAAAAATTAATACTATTGATAATACTTTTTTCAATTTATTATTATCCTTAAATATATTTAGGTTTTTATGTTGGCCACCTATAAACCTTTATTGCGTTATTACTAACACTGTTTCCAATTTTGTAAAGTCTACTGCCGTTTCTATTTTTGCATATCTATCTGGTTTATTCTGTGTATTCGTTACTTCCGTAATAGTTCCTATTAATATACCCTTTGGGTATATTCCACCCAAGCCTGATGTTTCTACAGTATCGCCTTGAAGTACTGTGGCATCTGTTGGTATATATGTTGCTCTTAATGTTGATTCTTCTTCCAATGTACCTTTTGCTATTAAGTTATCTCTTGTGCTTGTTATTGTACAACTTATTGAACTTGATGTATCTACTATTGTTTGAACTTTAGCCGTTGTTTCTGTTACTGATATTATATGACCAACTAATCCTTTTTCTGAGATTACTGGCATATTTACTTTTATGCCATCATTTTCACCTATATTTATTATTATTATATCACTATAATTTGTTATATCTTTATTTATTACATAGCCCGGAACTGTGGTATATTCGGTATATTTATCTTTTAAATTCACATATTCTTTTAATGTAGAATTTTCTGCTTTTACTATTTCTAGTTCTCTTAATTCTTCTTCTAATTCACTATTACGTTTTTTTAAATCTATATTTTCGTTTTTAAGCTTGTTAATGTCTGTAAAAAAGCTATCATTTCCTGCAATGCCATTTTTTAAGTATGTAAGCCCATTTTGAATAGGTATTATAAAATAACCTAACACACCTTCCAGTGACGATAGGTCATTTGATTTTATATTTGAAACTACGACTATAATAATTAATACTATAGCCGTTATAATTACACCTATTACTCCTCTTTTTTTAGATTTATGCATATTAACCATCTATTCCTTTCTAGCTTTTCTTTCAAGGCACATATATTTTACTTTTCTTAAGTTTTATTACTTTCTTTTTCTTGATGTTGTTAATACACTTCTTAATTTTTCTAAATCTTCCACTGTTTTTTGAGTTCCTTGTACCACACTTTCTAATGGATTTTCTGCTATATATACTGGCATACCTGTACATAAGCTAAGTAATTTGTCGAAATTTTGTATTAAGGCTCCACCACCTGTTAAAATAATTCCTCTTTGGGCTATATCTGATGAAAGTTCTGGTGGCGTTTTTTCTATAGTTTGTTTAACACTTTCTACTATTTCCATTATTGAATCTTGTATTGCTGCTTGAATTTGTGATGAATATACTGTTATATTTTTTGGAAGTCCTGTTGCTAAATCAATTCCTCTTACTTGCATTGATGTATCTGTTACTAAAGGCATTGCACAACCCAATGTCATTTTTATTTGTTCTGCTGTTGACTCACCTATTGCTAAATTTAGCTCTTTTCTAATATAGTTTAGAATATCTTCGTCTAGTTCATCTCCTGCTATTCTTATAGAGCCACTTACCACTATTCCGCCTAATGATATAACTGCAACTTCTGTTGTACCACCACCTATGTCTACTATTATATTTCCTGTTGGTTCTGCTACATCTATGTTTGAACCAATTGCTGCTGCCATTGGCTCTTCTATTAAATATACTTCTTTTGCACCTGCTTGCAATACAGATTCTTCTACAGCTCTTTCTTCTACTTCCGTAATTCCTGATGGCACCCCTACAACTATTCTTGGCCTAACTATTCTATATTTTTGACAAACTTTTTTTATAAGTGTTTTTAGCATTAAACCTGTTGCTAAAAAGTCTGCTATTACCCCATCTTTTAATGGCCTTATAGCTTTTATATCTGCTGGCGTTCTTCCTAACATTTCTTTTGCTTCATAACCTGTTGCTAAAATTTCCTCTGTTTTTGCATCTATTGCTATAACAGATGGCTCGTTTAATACTATGCCCTTTCCTTTTATTGCTATTAATGTATTTGCTGTTCCTAAGTCTATTCCTATGTCTCGATTTTTTACCGGTATTAAGTTCATTTAAGTTTCAGTCCTTTCTTGCTTTACTTAAAACTTTAAGTTGCTTTTTATTTTAAGTTGCTATCCACTTTCATTTATTTAAGTTATTAACTATTTTTGTTTATTTTATTAATTAGATTCTTCTTTCAATTTGTTGTTCATAATACTCATAATGCTCTCATATTTATTATCACCTATTACTATGTGATCAAGTAGTTGTACCCCTAAGATAAGTGCCACTTGTGATATAGTTTGTGTTATTGCTATATCACTTTTACTTGGTGTTGGATCTCCACTTGGATGATTATGTACTAATATTATTTTAGGTATTCCCATTTTTATTGGCTCGATAAGTACATCTTTTGGAGTAAATACTGCTTGCGAATTAGTTCCTGTAGTAATATCCATAATTCTTTGCATTTCGTTTTTTGCATTTAACATTACTATTTTTACAATTTCTCTTTTTTCATATTTCATCTCTTCCATTAGCAAGTCTGCTATATCTTTAGCTGTATTTATTTTTATATTTAATACATCTATTGGTCTTGACATTCTTTTGGCTAACTCGCACACCGCTTTTAGTTGTATTGCTTTTACTTTACCTATTCCTTTTATTTTCATGAGCTCTTGTAAGGATATATCTTGTAAAAACCTTAAATTTCCACCATTTAATGAAAGAATTTTTTGCGCTAACCCTATAGATGTTTCCTCTTTTGTTCCTGTTTTTATTATTATTGCCAATAATTCTGAATTTGATAGCATATTTGCACCATACATTTCTAATTTTTCATATGGCCTTTCTGAATTTGGCAATTGTTTTATTTTCATTGACATACCTAAGTCCTTTCTTAGGCCCTGTTTTTGAAATCCTCTTTACTTTTTATTTAATTTTTCTTTTGTTAAATTTTTCTATATACAAATATAGCAATAAGTACACCTATTATGCTTGCTATGTTAATATGTACCATAAGACCAAATGTTATTTCTAAAATATTTAAATTCAAGACAACTGGTGATGATAGACCAAAACTTTGACCATATGATAACCAATTTAAATAACTAACATCTTTTGTTAATTCCCCTAATAGTCCTCCTATTACTAGACCTGATAATATAAATAAAATTAATATCCATATATTTTTTTCTCTTGTTGCCATATTTATTACCTCTTTTCTTACGATTTTAACTTGTATTATTATATATTCTTTTTGCGTTTTTTTCAAGTT
>CANQDO010000069.1 GCA_947593355.1 uncultured Clostridia bacterium
CGTGATAAAGCAATATTAAATTTAAATTCAATATTAGGATCTTCGTTTTTTCTCAATATCCTTTTTTGATTATTCAATATATCATTTCTTATATGAATATTGCCATCACTTAATTCTTCTAATATTTTTTCTGCAACTCTTCCGATTTTTTCCATATACATTTCTCCAATCACTAATACTTAATTGATTTCTTTTATAAGATATAATTAATTCACTCTTATTTTATCACAAATTCCGATAAAAGCAAAGTAATTTACATAAATTAATGTGAATTACTTTATTCTAAATTTTATTTAATTACTAATCCCAACTTCACAACTGGATTCTTTTCTGCTAGAAAGACCTTCTTTATTTCAATACTTCTAGGAATAACTTGTCCTTTTTGTTTACCGTTCTTTAGTGTTACTTCCGTGTGCACCGTACTTTTACTTACTCCAAACTTCTTTGCAGCTCCTCTTACCGTATCTTTTGAATCTATAATATAATGTGCTAAATTAATTGCACGCTCTTCTATTGAATAACCCTTCATAAGAAAACCTCCATGTGAATACTTTTGCTTTTATTGTATTCATATGAAGGTTGTATTAGAACTTCTATTTCCATTCATTCTTATTGTTATTATGTTATTTTTAATATTTTCTTTATGATAATATTCAATACTAAAAATATTATAAAATCTATAATGCATATATTTAGTATATGCTTATACATAATGTTTAATGGCGCTATATTAAACCACCAATTAAGTACTGTCAATCCCAAAATGAATATAAATACCAATGTTATTGCTAAACTTAGCCTAAATTTAGATACTGGTAATTTCTTATGCTCGCTCTTTCTTCGCCTAGCTAGAGTAAACAATAACAATATTCCTACAAAGCCCGTTGATATTACACATATACTTGAATATATTTCTTCTGGTATAATATTGTATTTATTTGCTATTACAATTGCTACAATACCAAATATAGCTGTTAAAGCTGTTGGTATTGCCTTACTTATAACATTTTTCAAAAAACTCCCTGTTATCTTTTCCCAATTTGGCTCCAAAGCTAGCAAAAATGATGGTATACCTATTGTTACAACACTTATTAAACTTAGTTGCACAGGTTCGAATGGATATAACTCTCCTAAAAATATAAACATTATTGCAAGTATAGTTGAATAAATTGTTTTTACTAAAAATAATGAAGCTGAACGCTCTATATTGTTGATAGTTCTTCTTCCCTCTGCAACTACTTTTGGCATTGATGAAAAATTTGAATCGAGCAATACAAGCTCAGAAACACTTTTGGTAGCATCACTTCCATTTGCCATGGCTATACTACAATCCGCTTCTTTTAGAGCTAATACATCATTAACTCCATCACCTGTCATAGCAACCGTTTTGCCTTTCTCTTTTAATGTTAAAATTAACAATTTTTTTTGCATAGGTGTTACTCTACCAAAAATAGTGTATTTATCTGCAATATCTTTAATTTGCTCTTCTGTTTTTATGGTACTCATATCTATATAATTTTCGTAATCTTCCATTCCCGTAAACTTTGCGACTTTTGATACAGTTACAGGATTATCCCCTGAAATTATTTTTATATCTACTCCTTGCTCTTTAAAGTATTTTAATGTATTATTAGCTTCCTTTCTTATTTTGTCTGTAAGTAATATTAATCCTATTAATTCTATATTATTAGGTAAATTTTTTTCTCTAAATTGTTCCTTTGAATGTGCTAGTACAACTACTCTATAGTCTTTTGCATATTCATCTATTTGTTTTCTATATATTTCAATTTTATCTTTTAAAACAAATTCTGGCGCACCTATTATATATGAACCTTCTTTTTCAAAATATGCACCTGACCATTTTGTTTTTGATGAAAATGGTATTATTTCTTTTACAATAAATTGACTTTCTATTTTATTGTATTTTTCTCTTATTGCATTTATGGTTGAATTTTCATCTACTAACGCTTGCGCTAAATTTGCAAGAATATTATTTATTTCTTGCAATGAATTATTTGTTGGAGCTCTTGATAAACTTCCTTTTCTATCTGCCAAATCTATTTTTATAGGTACAGTATCTATAACTTCCATCTTTCCTTCTGTTAATGTTCCTGTTTTGTCTAAACATAGAGTATCTACTCTAGCTAAAGTTTCTATACAATATAATTGTTGTACCAAAACTTTACTTTTTGAAAGACGTATTACACTAACAGCCAAAACTGTACTTGTAAGTAGTACTAATCCTTCTGGTATCATTCCTATTATTGCTGCAACCGTTGATACTACTGCTGTTTGATATGATGCATTTAATATATATAATTGATTTAAAAACAATATTATACCTATTGGAATTATTGCGTAAGTAAGTATTTTTATTATCTTTTTTAATGAATTCATTATTTCTGAATTTACTTTTTTTACATATTTAGCACCACTCGAAATCTTTGCCGTATAGTTGTCTTCTCCTATATGTTCCACTCTTGCATAACATTTACCACTTACAATATAGCTACCAGAAAGTATAACATCTCCTACCTTTTTTGTAGTTGAGTCTGGCTCACCAGTTATAAATGATTCATTTACTTCTACTTCTCCATCCTTTATAATACTATCTACAGAAATTTGTGAGCCAGTACTATATACCAAAATGTCATCTAAAACAATATCATCTAGAGAAATCTGAACTTTCTTAGAATTTCTTATTGCAGTTACTTTTGAACTTGCTATTATAGATAATTTATCTATAACTTTTTTAGAGTGAATTTCTTGAAATGTACTAATTGCAGTGTTTAATATAACTATTATTAAGAAAGTTGCATTTTTGTATGAACCCACTGAAAATATTATTATGGCTAGAGCTAAATTTAAAATATTAAATAATGTAAGGAAATTGTCTTTTAGTATTTGCTTTATACTTTTAGTCGGAAGAGTTGTATCGTAGTTTACTAAATTCTCTTTTTTTCTTTCTTCAATTTGATCATCATTTAATCCTTCTTCTATACTTGGATTATACCTGTTCATTTATTTCTCCTTTTTGTTCCTTCCGTAATATGTATCAATTTTTATTTTATTAAAATATACCATATATATTTTTTTTTGTAAATAAAATTTATACCCATATCATTTGAAAATATTAAGTATATATTTACTTCATAATAAGCATAATATATATAATACTTTTATCAAATCGTAATTCTATGGTTCAGGTTTACTATGTTGTTTCTGTAAACTTAAACCGTATAATGCTATATATTGATTAGTTAAGTTACAATAAATGTTTACAATTTTTTTCTTAACAATTTATATAGAAGGGGAATTTTTATGGCAACTGATTATACTGTTATAAGAGAAAGAATTAAAAGAGCAAGAAAATCTAGAGGACTAACCCAAGAAAAACTAGCAGAGCAACTTGAAGTTTCTGTAGCATTCCTAAGTAGAATTGAACGAGGTTCTTCTCAAATAAACCTAAAAAGATTAAGTCAAATTTGTGAGTTACTAAATGTAACTGAAGGTGAAATATTAAATGGAACCAGTAACAAATCTAATAAATATTTGAATTCTGATTTTTCTGAACTATTAAAGACTTGTAGTCCAGAAAAACAAAAATTAATCTATGATGTAGCAAAAGTAATTGCTATTACACAAATTTAGCATTTGATGCTTGCTTACAATTATGTTATAAATTTTAATTTTTTATATGACTATAATAATAAATATTATAGTCATATTTTTTTATATTGATTTATTGGTTTACTTTGATTTATATATTTCTGTAAATTTGAATTTATAAATGCTATATTGTTTACAAAATAATTGAAAGGATTGGTACTTTATATGGCTGTAGATTTTAATATTGTTGGGAAAAGAATTAAAGATGCTCGAAAAGCTAAAGACATGACTCAAGAAATGTTAGCTGAAAAAATGTCTGTTTCTATTGCATATTTAAGCAAAATAGAAACTGGAAAACTTCACATAAATCTAGAAAGACTATCTGAAATTTGTGGTTTGTTAAATGTTACAGAAGGTCAAATATTAAATGGTGTTTCTAATAACTCTTCAAAATATTTAATAAATGAATTTTCTGAATTATTGAGAAAGTGTTCTCCTGAACAGCAAAAATTAATATATAATTTAGCTAAAACTGTATATGAAACAAAGTAATTTAAGGGGGACGGTTCTAAAATTCCGGAATTTTAGAACCGTCCCCCTTACCTTAGCCTCTTACCCTATTACAATTCCTGATATAACACCTATTACATATAAAATAGACACAATTTTTAAATTTTCTTTTAAATGTTTATTTACTCTAAATAAAATTAATATGCCTACTCCTGAGCCGACTAGAAGCCCACATATTATTGAGCCTAAGGATATGATATTTTGAAGATATAATTGTGTTAATATAACAGAACCTGCACAATTTGGTATTAAACCAATTAAGCCTGCTATTAGTTTTCCAACTACAGGTATGTTTAATGCTAAATTAGATATGTTTTCTTCTCCTATGTAATGTATTGCTGTGTTTAATAAAAAGGTAATTATAATGATAAATATAAATATGCTTATAGTATGTTTTATTGCAGATTTTATTACTCCGCCTTTTTCACAGTTGCAATGGTCATGTTCACATATTTCTGCAATATTTTCTTCCTCACTTTTTATTTTCTTTGATTTTCTATATATGTTTATTATAATGTCTATTGCAAAACCTGCTATAATTCCTACTATTAATTTTATTGATAATATTAGTAATATTGTTTGCCATGGTGCTCTTTCTGATATTAAAACTGGTAACATTTCGTCTGATGTTGATAAAAATATTGCTATTAGTGTTCCCATTGATATAATTCTTCCTGCATATAAGTTTGATGCTACTGCTGAAAAGCCACATTGAGGAAATATTCCTAATAGTCCACCTAATAAAGGACCATACTTACCAGATTTTTTTATTATTTTTTTAGTTTTCTCACTAGTTTTGTGTTCTATATATTCCATTATTAAATATGCTATAAATAAAAATGGTAATAGTTTTACACCATCTATTAATGTTTCTTGTATTATTTCTAACATTTTTTACCCCTTCTTTTTTACTCTGAATATTATAACACAACTTCCTTTATTTTGTCTATATTTTGCATAACACATTCGTACCCATATTTATAGCAACTATCTAATTTTTTAAAGTCTAGTAAACCCACTTTATCTGTATATACATTCAATGTAATATTACTTATTTCTAGGCTTTCCTCTGATATTTTACTTCCCATTATGTCTATTGTTTTCATTATTATATCCATTATATTGCTTGTTTTGTCTATTGGATCTGCATTAAATTTTACTGCTATTACTTTGTCTGCACCTTGCTTTTTTACTTCATTTACTGGAACGTTATCTAACATTCCCCCATCCATAAATGCATGTTTATTTACATTGCATGGGCTAAATACTGCTGGAAAGCAACTAGTTGCTCTTACTGCTTTTCCTATTGTTACATCTGTTATATATTGCTCTTCTGATATATTTTTATCTTTATTTTTAGGAATGTTGTTTGTAAAAATATATTCTTTAGAGTTTATTATATCTACTGTTGGTATAACTAATGGCATTTTTATGTCTTTTATTGTCTTTATATTCATTTCATAAGCTGTTTTATTAAATATATTTTCTATATTTTCTCCTGTGCATAATCCTTTTTGCTGATTCTTGAAAAAAATGCTTTTTATTCCTGCTATTATTGGGTTAGTATTTATACCTGCTATTTGTTTTGCATATTTTTTGAATAATTCGTATATGTAATGTGGCTTGTAACCCATTGCATATAATGATGCTATAATGCCTCCACAACTTGTTCCGCCTATTATATCTATTTTTATATTATTATCTTCTAATGCTTTTAACACGCCTGCATGCGCTATGCCTCTTATTCCTCCACCAGATAAAGCTATTCCTATTTTCACAGTTTTCCTCCTACATATTTTTTTATATTATTTACAAATGTAGGTATTTTAAACTTTTTGTTAAAAAGATGCCTATAAAATTTTATATAAAAAACAAATTATATATTCACATAAACTTGTTAAAAGCGGGAGCTATTAAGCCCCCGCTTTTTCACTTTGGTTTCCTTTTAGGTCCCCACTTTTTTATTTTGGGTTCCCGCTTCTTACCCTCTACGAATTTCGTAAAGAGTATTTTGTGTTATAACACTAAAACCTTCAGTGTTAATGTTGTACAACTTCGAATCTGCAGTAATAATTGACTTACACTCCAGCTCCTTAATAGTTGCTTGGTCATCTAACACAATAGTTTTTTCTTGGGATTTTTTCACATTGTTTACGTTAATTATATATAACTTATCGTAAGCAGGAATGTAAATTATCCCTTTAATGAAGCAAATTCCGCTAACACTTTTAATATTGTTTTTACTAATTCTCATATATGTACTGTCAGTTGCTTGTATAATTACCCCATTTCCTTCATGATTTATTACAAGCCACATTTTTGTGTAACTATCATAAATGATGTTGTAGTATACATAGGGTAATTTGTGATTTATATCACAAAGTTTTTGGCTATTGCAATATATTTCGTCTACATTGCTACTAGCATACTTAACCAGTACAAATTTAGAGTTTGACTGAACGTAGAAATACCTTGTTTCCTGTTTCGGTAAAAAATTAATTTTTTTCTTGCTTATTTCACCTCCAGATGAAAAATCACACTTAACGATAACATTCCCTTCGTTTGACTCTTTTGCATAATACAAAGTTCGGCCATTTACAACTACGCATTTAAAACCATTTATTTGGTCTTCATAGATTTGCGTATTCGTGTTTAAATCTATGGCTAATACCCCTCTTGCATACACAACGAAAAAGATTTTCTCATCATCTGACAATAATGTGTCAATTATTTGTAAACATTTATCAGCATTAAGCTTTACATGAACCTGTTTGCCATCATGCAATAACACCTTGACATAGTATTCATGTTTCTCCTTACATATTGCAGAATAATGATTAATAATCCTTCCTACGTTTTCTCCGAAGGGCATAACTTTGGTTGCAATGAACTTGGAATTGATACGGATGCTTTTGTTGCTGGAATTGGAATTAACACAGTTTGCTTCATTACATGGCTTGGAGATGATTTTATAACGGGCCTTGCCACCATTATACAATATATCGTACTGATCTATGAGGTAAGGCACTATGCTTACTCTGCTATTACTTTCGAAAATTTCCCAAAAGGTATTTTTTAGCATTTCATCCATCCAATCCCATGACTCCGCTATTGCAGGTATTTTCATTCCATGATTTCCAAGAAGCGAAATGCCCCTTTCCATCTTTTGCGGAATGTCCAATGTAACTGTGTTCCCATTTTCATTAACCGTATAAATACCGTTAAATGGATGTGTAAATGTTAAGTAGTAAAATGCCTGGATTGCAAACGAATACCAATCATCTTTCATGGTAATGTGTTGAGCTTTTTTAGAATTAGGATCTATATACCCATCTGTACAAAACTCTGGAGCTATATCATCAACTCCCATTCCATCAAAGTCTAAGAAATAAACGTTTTTATTGGTATCAAACAGAATGTTCCGGCCATTTAAGTCTCCGATGTAGATGTTGTTAGCATGTAATGTTTCAATGCCTTTTCCTATTGTTATTAGGATTTCCAAAACATCTTTCCTTTCGAATCCCAATTTTTCAATTTGCACTTTATCTCTTAGCATAGAAATTGGATTTCCGCTTACTCTATCCATGGTATAGCCAAAAACTTGATGTGACTTTCTTCCTACTAAAAGCTTTTGAGGAATAATATACTTGTACTTGTAGTCTTGGCTGTTTATCTCCTCCAATACTTGTTTTTTCTTTAAAACTAGAGAAATGACTGACATTTTTAAGTCGTAGTTTATTTTCTCTAATTTAAAAACTTTGGCTACTTGCTTTTCGTTGTATGGGTAGATAAATGCCTCTCCACCTTCGTTTTCACTTTCCTGCCTAATAATTGAGTTTTCGCTTACTTCTTCTAAATCCATATTTACAAATTGTTCCTTGCCTACACATCTTGGACAAAACATATAACTGTTCTTGTAATACATTTTATGAACTGCACAATATTTCGTCATATCTTTTGCTTCTTCCTGCAATATTTCCAGTAAAGAATCAAAATTTAAGATGATAGGCAACTTTATTTCAATTGTAGGATCTGAAGAAATAGCTTTACTAACATAATCGCAGGTCCATTTTTTTGCGCTTATACCCAAATCAATGATAGTCTTTGGCTTTAAGAAGTCGATATTTAATATCTGTACCTGCTTCTTATGTGTTTTATTTAAAAACACATCTCCAAATGGATTTAGCATAAAACTATACCCATTTGCCATGGCCGAATCAACTTGGGTTACTAGCCTTATAAGACTCATTATTCTAGGTAGATTTTGCATTGCTTCGAGGTCCATGATATTTTCACATATTCCTCTATCTCCCACTACTGTTTCTGGAACTATTTTTGTAACCTTTTTGCTACTACTAAACCTTTCTGCTTTGTAGATATACCCTATAAATTCGCCATTTTCATTTATTGCTTTTTTATAAGGAATGAAGCAATCTTGCAATTGTTGGTAATACTTAGCTTCACCTTCTACTATTGCAGTTACGTTTTTTTCTAGTTCTGATATGTTTACAGCTACAGTTTTATACACTTTAAGGTTATATTGGTCTGTAAGGCTATAATGGTCAGCATACAAGTCTTCGAAAATTTTCTCTAACTGTTGTTTGTAATCCTCTTCAACAAAATATTTTGTTTTACTACAAACCGGACACAACTTTTTTGAACCATCATAATATATGCCATGTTCTTTGCAATAAGCATGAAACCGACTATAAGAACAAATTGACTCCTTACTTTTCCAATCTATACCTTCAAATGCATTCTTGTTATACCCTTTATATATAAGGCGTAAGCTTACTTCTTCCATGTAAGATTTTGTAGTATACCGTGGGCGTATTTTAAAGTTTTTACTCATCATGTCCACATAGTAACTGCCACAATCTACATATATGTATTTACCTGGAATAAAATAACTATCGAATTTTCTTAAAACATTTGACATAATCTCTAGCAATTCTTTGTTATTTAGACTTAATAAATACTTGTCTGTAAGCCTATGCCCTTTGACAGGCTCTGTTACATAACCAATAGCTTCGTACATACCAGTCGAGTCTATTTTCTTTGTACAAATTACTTTTGATATTTCAATTAAGTTTGTGTCTTCTATATACCAAAATATTGATTTTACCTTTTTCCTCCTTTTGGCTTGTAGTTCCATTACTTCAGAATACTGCATACTTTGCCCAAAAATTACTATTTTTCTGCCATCAGATAACTGCTTTTCCGCTTCTTCCTTGATTTTTACACCGTATTGCGTTTCTACCTCATAATCAAACAAAAATCTAAAAGAGTATAAACTATCATAACGGTGCTGTCCAATCACAATGTCTAAATAGTCGGTCAAAGCTCTTGTGGCTAAATTGTAATCCGTGGGTCTTCTTAAAGCATAATTAACCAAATTTTGCGCTACAGTTGGACTTATGTATTTAACCTCGTCTTTGCTAAAAAATTGCTTTTCGTCTGTAAGCTTCCCATACTTGTTCTCAAGATATGCAAGATACAACTTAAAAAATAGTTCTAATTCTTGCTTTCTTAATACTTCTTCAGGTGTACTTACAAAATTAAACAATTCTTTTATGCCTTTGATTCGAATATCATTTGTCCAAACTGAATCTTTTTTGACAATTGCATCCTCTAAATTAAAGTTATTACCTTCAGTAGACTTTACTACCTCCTTTATTTCATTAGAGTTAAACATATTGTTGATTAGCTCGTTGATTTTAAATGCGATATACATTATATGTGTTTCCATACAGCTACTGTCAGCAACATTTATTTTAAAAGTATAATTTATGTTGCTTATAGAAAACTTATAGCCTATAACTTCACCTCGAAAATTTATAATGATGCTTTCGATTTTTTCTAGGCAAAGATTTTGTTTGGATTTTGCTTGGATTTTGATAAAATCAGCAAACCCCTGTGAAATATTATTGTATACCTTTACATTGCCTTCATATATGCTGTATTCAGTATTTGCCTCTGTTTCTTTAAACTTTGAGCTTAAAGATTCCTTATTTGCTACTAGATAGTTGTGATACACATTTACATCTGTAAAACCTAATTCAAAAGTTTCCCTTTGCAGTATGTCATATATATCACTTGGAACTTCCCCTGTAGCATAATAGTTGTAACACATTTTCATTATTGGAAGCAAGTACGGAAACACAGTTGTACTGCTAATTACATCTTCCTCAACAACTTTTTTATAAAAGTCGTCTAGGTTACCACCATCAGTGCATGCATAATGTATATGCCGAATAACACATCCTTTCGAAATTTTTTCAAGTTCCTGTTCTTTTGCTACATCTGTTAAAGCTTGTTCTTCTCCATCTGTTACATCTACACTTTGGCTCTTTGGTACAAAGAATGATAACAAATTAGATATGCTACTACATTTTTCATTATCAAACCTGTCCTTATCAATCACATAGCCATTACTATGCATAGAATCTACAAAAGCCACAAATTCTTTCAAGGTTTCTAAAACCGTAGATTTTTGCTCATCTAATTCTTCCGCATTTTCGCGTTTGCTATATGATATAACAAAAAGCCATATTCCATTGGTATCATTGGTATAGTACTTTTTGACTTTTAGGGTAACATTTTTAGTTGATATTGTTTCTTCCCCTTTTGCCAAAGAAGTTATAATGTTATATAACCGCTTACTAATATCTTCATTTTTTACTAAAACTATTATTTCATCTTCGCCACCATACAATTCCTCGTCTTCGTTGATGTCATAGGCGTTAGCATATAATAGTTTTGCAAAATTCAAATACAAGTAAGCATATGCATTTCTTACTGTATTAAACATTATCTACCTCTTTTCGCCTAAATGTGGGGGAATGTAAAGAATATTCCCCCACAGCTGTCATTGTTAACAAGTTACATTCGTGCTTGAATTTTCGATTAGATATCGTTAATCCACGAATCATCTTCCAGAGCCTGTGCCGTAGTGTTGGAATACTTATCAGAGTTGCTTTCATCTACAGCATGGCTGAAGAAGTTTGCCCCTAAAGCCTTTAAGCTCTGTGACTGCTCTTTGCAAGACTTCGAAAGCTCAACGCCTAAGAAGTTAACAAGAGTGTCTCTGTTTTGTACATCGATTGTAGAGACGAAACCTAAACGTTTTCCAAACTCCGAAGTAATTGCATCCCCAAATGCAACAAATACTGTTGTAATTCCTGCAAGATTTAACTCTTGTATTGCACACTGTGCAGAAGACTCACTTGCTTTGTCATCACATGAAAGACCATCTGATAAAACTAGCATTGTTGCCCGCGGAATACAACCGGTGCGCTCCGTTACTTCTTTTATATAGTTTTTAAGATATTGGGCCGCTTTACCAATAGAATAATAAATTGCTGTTGTCCCTCCTGTATAATAGCTGGTATCAAAATCCCCCACTTTCTTAAAATCACCGCAATAAATACTATTATCAAATCTGCACAGTGATACTGCAATGGAGTTAGATTCCGGAAAATTCTCAAAGCTCTTTTTGTACAACTTTAAGCCTTCTCTTACTTTGTCACTATCAGATTGCATTGAACTTGAACTATCAACAAGGAACAGATAAATATCAATTTTGTCTGATGAAAAATCAAAAACGTTTGCCATATTATACCTCCACAGTTTTCTTGTTTTTTATTTTTTAGTTTCCTGCGTACTTTGGCAAACTGCCAAGTACATTGTCTAAACCATTGAAATAAAAGGAATTTACAAGTACTACATTACCCTCTACCTGAAAATCAATATTTAAATTTTCAAGTTCAGTAAGCAGATTTTCTTCGTTGCTATTCAACTCGAATGCAACTACATATTCCTTGCTTGGAGAATTTATCACACTCCTCTTCCTTGCATCAATGGTAGACTTGTTGTAAGGATACTTCTTTATATATTTATCTACATATTTGGCCAGCTCATTGGGAACTGTTTGAATTTCGTAAGTTAAGTCAAATAGTAGCAACAAGAAGTATATTTCCTTATACGTTATTTCTTTTGACACATTTTTTAGTAACTTAATGAGCAGTAATACCTTCTTACTATGCACCTTGCTATAAATACTAGTCAAGGACAAATATGCATTTGTGATTGGTAAAAGTAATACCTCCTTTTCGTCTACGTTTATATTCATTCTAATAATAAGCCTTACTTTTGCCTTCTCCTTTTCTACTCCACTAGCCTGAAGTATTTCAAGCAAGTTTGACTCGAAATCTAAAAAGCTATTCCAAAAATCAGCATCCACAATTTGCTCTTCTACTGATTTTGAATATGTGGCTTCGTTAAGGAGATTTTGCAACTTCCTTTTTAGTACCTTTTTGCACTCTTCATCACTAACTAAAGGTAGCAACTCGCCTAAATCTGATATTTCGTCTTTAACAAATGCCATAAATGCACTTGCGTAGTCAAACTGTTTAAATTCAGCTACCGTTACAAGACTTTCAACCAGTTCTTTCGGCATTTTGCCAGAACTCCTTATATTTGCTTTGAAGATTTGATAATCTGCATATGACACAAGTTCTACAACTCTTTCTTTGAGCTGATTATCTCTTAAAATATACTCACACTCTTTGAATTCGCGTGCAACCTTTGTTGCAGATTCTACAGCATGTTCGAGCTGTGATATTACCTTTTGCTTTTCTTCTTGCTTAAAATGAAAAATAGAAACGTTATACAAAATATTCAGTTTTGTTATTAGCCGTTGCAAACGTTTACAAATGATGCTGAACTTTACTTCTTTATCAATAAAATTCCTTACTTCTATTTCTAGTAGCCGTACTTCACTGATTTTACTAGAATCCAGCTCTGGATCAATTTCAAACGTTAAAAGCTTTTTTATTTCTTCCAAACTGGAATTATATGTTTGCCTTAGCTGTTCAATTTTGTCCATATAAGCATTAAATTCTTTTGGGAAATCAATTTCAAAAATTGTAATTTCCTGTTCTAGTACGTAAAGCCTTGTCATTAACGTTCTTTTAGCAACGTTTATTTTTTCTTCCTCTTCGCTTGCAGTTGTTTCATTTTCTTCATCTGAATATGTTTCAGGTAAAGATGCCTCATCATCATTTTGCGAAATCTGCTGTACTTCCTCTTCGGGAATTAAAAAAAGTTTCTTTAAGAAATTATATAATTTCTGCAGTAAACTCAAATATATCACTCCCATCTGCTAATAGTTTCTGCTTATAGCTCCTATTGAATGAAAGCCTATTTCTGCTGCATTTACAAAGCTTTCTTCTGTAATACAGAAGTATTTCGTTGTGATATTAGGCTTTTTAGCAACATTACAAAAGCTTTCTATTCCAACTTCTCTAGAAACTACAGAGCAATTGTCTTTACAGGTTCCAATGCCTATAACTTCAATTTGGTTAACTCTTTCACGTTCAAATTCTTTTTCGTGAGTGACCATGTATTCTTTATTAACCAAATCTTCTAATGCTTTGAGTGCATCGTATAAGCACACAGTGTTTTGCTCATTATCCCCAGATAATAAACTGCTATCGTTAAAGCTTGCAACATCCATAATATTACTTTGCCTGATGCAATTGCCATATTTTATAACACATATGAGACCGTAAGATACTGTACTTTTTATGATTTTTACTAAGATGTCTTTTATATTTACAGTTTCGTCTGTGTTTTCTATTAATATGACTGTAAGCTTCTTTTCCACCAACCGCTTATATTTCGGTATGGGATTTTTGGGTAGTATAGCATAATCTGAAACATAAGGTATTTTTGACTCATATGCACCCATTGAGATTGATTCCATTGGGTTTGTACCAATTGGATTTACTCTGTTTGGGTCTACTGCGTTTTGATTTACCTTGTTTAGGTTTACTCTGTTGGGAGTTACTCCTTTTGGGGTTACTCCTTTTGGATTTACTCCTTTGGGATTTACTCCTCTTGGATTTACTCCTTTTGGATTTACTCCTCTTGGATTTGTTTCATAAGAACTTAAATTCTCCGAACTTGCACCTATACTGTTTTGACCTACTTGGCTTGGAACAGTTGATTTGGAAATTTCTTTTTCTTCTACTTGATTTTTTTGTTCCTTTCCATTATCTTTTCTATTCCTCAAATTAAATATACTCATTATAATTTACCTCCAAATGTTGCAATTGTAACATCATCATAGAAACTTTGCCTTTGGTTTTTAATCCCCATTTCTACTACAACTACATTTCCATCAACAATGCAATTATCTAGCCCATTTACTTCGCCTTTAGCAATTGGCATAATACCATCTGATGCAATAGCTATCTTTTTAAATGCCTTTTTGTCAAAGGTAAAAGTTTTAAACTGATAATCCTTATAGTTTTCTATGTTGCAATACTTGTAAGCAAAATAGGGCGGGTACTTACCATACGAAAACTTAATATAACTTATGCAATCATATGCATTTTGAGTAACAATGTACCCATCACCAAACATCTTTACAATGAATTCTGTTTCTGTTTCAAAACAAGCAATTATCGTAAACAAGAGATTATTCATAATGAATTCCTGCTCTAAATCTTCCTGTGTTGGATAATATTTTTTCATCATTTCGATTAAATCATCAAAAACACTTTTGACATTATCTTCAAATTTTTCTACGTTTTCAGCTTCCTCCTTTCTAGAGAACAGTTGCGCAAATAACCTAGTTCCAATTTCAGAACATTTAGCTCCGCTACATCCATCAAGAACAATTACCATCCGCTTCATTTCCATTCCAAAATCTTGGTTATTCAAACCTTGTGTAAAATGACCAAAACCCTGAGAAGTTATAATCATAAATTCCCATTCTCCTTTCTATTTTATTAATTAAAAATAATTAACGTATACATAATATCATATTTTATGGAAATTTTCAATAAAAAACGGCGAATTTATTAGAAAAATTCGCCATTTTTTATTTTTAAAAACAAACATAATATCCGTTTATTATTTTATAACTTTTTGCCGGATACTGCATCCGTTTTAGATGCGACTAAAACTTTAATTCTGTACTTACAGACGTTGAGGTTCCTGTGGATGAAGATGTACCAGCAGACTCCGGAGCTTCTATAGATTTAACATAGGGCTCCAATTCCTTGATAAGACTGTCGATCTGATCCATATCACCTTGACCAGCATTACGCATTTCATCAGTGATTTTTTTAATTTCATCACAACTGTTAATAATGAATGTGTATGCTTCTTTGGCAGCTTCCATATTATAGAAGCTTGTGTAGATTAACTTTTCGGTTTCTTCCGCCGTAAGACCTACACTGTGCGATATGTCTTTGATGAGCTCGTCATTCAGCCTTGCAATAGCCTTCTGACCTTCCACAACTTCACGCGTTTTCTCATTCAAAATTGCATTTCTAAGCTGTTGAGCGATAAGCGCCGTACTGTTATCTGCCTGAGTATGAATAGAGATCTGCGCATTCCTGTTACTACGTTTAATGAGCTTAAGCTGACCTAAACTCAAGTAGTATGCTGCGCGGGACCGTTCAAGCTGGGCCATTTTGTTATAGAAAATATCATACCCTTCTTTAAGCAGTTCATACGAGTAGGAATACTTCTGCAGGCCTGTTTCCTGATACTGCTTCTGGATGTCCTGCAACTCTCCGGTTATGCGATCTTCTGCAATTTTTCCTGCTATGATGTATTTCTCAAGCAGTCCAATTGAATCATAGTCGCTCTCCAGCGAAAGCTCGATATCTCCCATTGCATTCTTAAGCATGACCAGCCATGCATCATAAGATTTCTTAAGCTCAGATAACAGCTTATAGCAGGTTACTGCTGAATGCTGAATCTTTTCAGTTCTGGAATTATTTCCAGAATTAAAAAGCTTAAGGAACATCTTCTGGAAAAAGCCCGGCTCCTGGAGCACGAGGTTAAAGTCATCATAGCTGTCTGATGCCTTCTTGGACAACTCTACAACCTGGGAAATAACCTCCTGATCCGCATGAGAACCCTTTTCTTCTTTAAGGAACTTCTCACACTGATCGAAAGTTCTCTTCATGGCCACCGAACCATAGTTCATAACATTTTCGACCTTCATTACATCAATGCTGTCGGCAAGTGCCAATACCTCTTTTCTTTCTTCTTCAGTAAAGCTTGCTAACGCCGCCTGATGATTAAGCTGAACTACATTTTCCAATGGTGCATTTGCATCTGCCTGAGCGACCAAAGGAGCGTTTAACGACTTCTCTGTCCGTTCTGTTACATTTTCCATACTGCTACCTCCGTTAGATATTAAAGATTTTGTTTAAAAGTTTACTTTGACATTATATCATCGTTTACTAATTATGTCAATGATTTTATGTAATCATTTTGGAATTCGCTTTGTCTATCTTTCTAATTCAAAAAAACGGACATTGATACTTGTCTTTCGAGTATCAACGTCCGTCCCTAAATTCCGGATTTTTTAAACCGTCCCTATTTTCTTTCGTAATATTCTAAGCTTTCTCCTTCTACTGCTTCTTCCTCCACAATATATTGTATTTCATTTCCGTTTTCATCATATTTTGGTAAGTTTGTAAATGTATGAGTCCATTCATTGTCATCACTTAGTATAGCTTCACATCCATCTATTGTTTCTTCTGGTTTTGCTGGATTCTTTAATTTTACAATTATTTGTGTTGGTCTTTCATATATATTTGCTCCATGTTCCCATGTTTTTGTTACTTTTACATTTTTGATAAATTCTTTTTTAGTATTATGGGTTGTTTCTTCTGTTTCTACCTGTTGTCCTGTTGCATCTAGCTCTATTGTTGCTTTTACTTTGTTTGTAAAGATTTTTTCTTCTTCGTTTTGAGGCTCTGCTGTGCTTATGCCCTTGAATATTACTCTTATGTTTTTAACTATTTCTATTGTTTCTACTTCTTTTGATTCTGCCACTTGTGTTTCAATTTCTTGTTCTGTATCTTGCCACGTTATTGTGTATTTTCCTGATTCCGGTGTTTCTTCATATTTTCCGCCATTTAAAAGGTATTTTAACCATTCTTCGTCTTCACCAGATGTTTCTTTTCCTTCTTGTTCTGCTATTTTTTTCATTTTTTCTTTATCTAATGCATATGGCAATGTGTCTACGATTGTTATTTTAGCATTTCCACTGTAACTTTTTATTTGTGCTGTATATTTTATTGTATAGTTTAATTCTTCATCTTTTGATGTTATTACTTGGGTTCCGTCTTTTACTACACTTTGTACTATTTCAGCATCTTTTAATGCATAGTAATATTTTACTTCTATTGGATCTTTTGTCATGTATCCGCTACCGTTTTCTGCCTCTTTATATAATTCATAGCCTTCTTGTAATTCCTCGTTTGGTATTGCTTGTGTTACATACATGTCTCCTATTTTTCCGTCTATTGTTGTTTCTTTTGCATTGTCTCCACCTAATAGTTTTACAGGTGTGTCTGTTTCTGCTTTTGTGGCTTTATCATATATATAATGATGTACTATAACTTTTGCTGGTATTTTTTCAAATTCTACTTCTATTGTTTTGTCTTCTTTTATATCTGTTATTGTTTTTAGTGTTATGCTTCCTGTTTCTTTGTCTATATCATAACCTGTGCCTTCATGTAATTCTGTTCCATTTATAGTTATGCTTTTTACTACATAGTTCTTTTCTGGTGTTGCTATTATTTCTTGTGTATTATCTTTTCCATGTTCTACTGTTTCATAAATACTTACATCTTCTCCTAATATTTTTCCACCTTTTACTTGTTGTGGCTGACCATATTCGTCTGTTTCTTCATGTGTTTTTACTTTTGTTATTATGTTATATGTTTTTATTTTGTATTGGTATGTTACTTCTACTTTTGGATATTTATATGTTCCAGTTGCATTTAATGGTGTTTTTGCTAATTCGTATTTCTCATCCAACCTCTTAGTTTCTTCTGGTTCTGTTTCATCATTATATGGTTTTAGTGCCTGTGTTTCATATTGTGTTTCTTCTTTTCCTTGCATTGTTATGTCTGTTGCTTTAGTTCCATCTGCTCGTTCTACTTGCGTTTCTGTTCCTTCTAAATAATGGTGTACTATTAATGGTACTTCTTTTTCTACATATAAGTATGTAACTGTTTTTTCCCCTTCTTCAAACTGCCCACTCATATTGCCTGGTAATGCAAGACTTCCATCTTCATTTTTCTTTAACTCATATTTGTCTGATTCTGTATATGGCTCTGTTGTATAATATGTGCCGATTTCTCCTACTTTTGTTTCATCTGGTGCTACTTTTGTTGGGTCGTCACTGTTTTGTGTTCCATCTAAATAGTGATGTACTGTTACGCTTGAAACTGTATTACTAAATGTTACTACTATGTGTTTGTTTGATGTCATTTTTTCAAATGTTGGGAATGTAAATTTTCCTGTTCCTGCTTCTGGCGTAAATGGATATTCTTCGTCATTTACAGTAATACTTAATATCTTGTAACCTGATTCTGGCGTTACTTCTATAGTTTCTTTGCTATCTTTTCCATGTTCTACAGTTTCTACTGGTTCTTTACTTTCTGCTCCTGTTATTGTGCCTCCTTTGTCTTTTCCCTCTAGCTGTTTTACTTCTGTTGTAATTATGTATTTCTTTAGCTCGTTTTCTACTTTAATTTCTGATTTTTCTGGTATTGCTGGCGCTAATACTTTTTCTCCATATTTTAATACAAATCCATCTGTATATTGTGATAATTCTAGGTCTGTTGCTGGGTTGTCTTTGTCTGCCGATACTGTGTTACTGTTAAAATATCCTACTGCTATATATTCATTTTCTTTTATTTCAACTATATCTGTTATTTCTTCCATTTCTGAACCTTGCATTTGCTTATGACTTACATAATTTCCTGTTTCGTTATATTTTATTATTAAAGCATCTATAATTCCTGATATACTTGAAATTTGATTTGTATTATCGTTTGTAAAAGTTACATGACTACTGTGTGTATATGCTCCTACTAAGAAGCCACCATCACTAGTTGCTTCTACTGATGTTATTATGTCATCACTACTTCCTTTTATAAAGCTATAGTTACTTAATTCTTGCTCTCCATCACTATATTGGGCTATAACGCCATCATAGTAAGAACCATTTGATTTAACTTCACCTACTGTACCCATATAATTTCCTACTATTATATAACTTCCTGTATCTAATTTTGTAATTGCTGACGGGTTAAAGTCTGTTGTTATATGACTATCTCCTAATGCTGAATCTTTATATGTATCTATTCTTCCTTTTGTTGAAGATGTTGTTACCTTTTTGTCTGAGCTAATTATTATAGCTCCGTCGCCTAATGAATTAATAACCATATCTTCTATATTGTAACTGTTTGTGCTATCTGATATTTCTACATTTGTTGAATTTTCTCCACTTGAATTAAATTTATATACTTTTGCATTTGCATCTGTGTTTGCTCCTACTATAATATTTCTATTGTTATCTTCTACTACACTAACTGCATTAATATTTTGGTTTTCATCTGCTATTTCTTTTGCCCATGAATAATCTCCATTTTCCGTAAATTTAATTACAAAACCTCTCTCGTATTTTGTTCCATTAGTTAAATTTGTTTCCTCTTTATTTACTTTTAAGTCTTTACCACCAAAATATCCTACAACTATATATTCTTCTGCTTGTGTTACTATTACGTCTTTAGCTTTTGTTTCATATCCAGATGTAATGGCTTTTGCAAATTCTAATGTTCCATCTTTTGCATACTTTGCTATAAATCCAGAATATATTTTATCTTCTGCTGTTATATCTGCTTCATTATCACCATCTAAGTCTAATTCTCCTGTAAAATATCCTACTGTTACAATTCCTTCATCTGCTGTTTTTTCTGCAGATTCTACTTTGTTCCATCTATTACTTGCCACTTCATTTGCCCATGCTACTCCTTGCTCTGTTTCTTGCTCTTTACTTTTATCTATACCAAAATAGTATGTTCTTTGTGTTTCATCTTCTGGAAATACATACCCATCTGGTGCTTGTACTTCTACTGCTTTATATAACCCACTTTTTAAGCCACATGAAATTACTCCGTTTTCATCTGTGGTTACTACTCTTATTGTCTCATCGTTTATTTGTTCTTCTTCTCCTACAGGGTTTTCATTAATATCTTTTGCAGGTCCTACTTCTTTAAATGAATCATTTATTTCTACTAATTTAAATTTAGTATTTGGTATAGGAATTTTTACTTCATCTGTCTCTCCTTGTTTTTGTATCTTTGTTAATTTAAATAATGGATCATTCACTATGCCTATTGTAATAGTTGCACTTGTTTCATCTATTGTTATATCTTGTTTTGTTATTTCCGGTACTCCTTCTGCATCTGGGTCTGGTACTAACCTTATTAGTTCTTCTCCACTTTCTATTGTTATTTTTAATCCTTGCCCTTCGTTTCTTTCTGCTTTAAATATTATCGGTGTAGCATTTAGACTATATCCTTCTGGTGGTGCTATTTCTGTTATTGTATATTTTCCTGTTACTTGTGGTTTTGTTGCCACATATTCATATAATCCTTCTATTTTTATTGTTCCTTCTTCTCCTGTTGTATATGTTTCTCCTCCGTCTTTTATGCCCTCTCCTTCTATTTTATATTGTGCTCCTTCTAATGTTTCTCCTTCTCTGTCGCTCGCATATTTCTTTAATGTTACTGAATATGTTGGTATTTTTTCATCTCGTAGTTCTACTTCTACTTTGTCTTGTGCCTCAATTCCTGTTACTCCTTCTCCTATTTCTAAAGTTGGATTATTTGTAAATTCTCCTGATGTTACTTTAAATTTAATTTCTTCATTTTCTTTTGTTACCTTGAATTGTATAGGTTTTTCCATTAAATAGTATCCCTTTGCTGATACTTCTGTTAATGTATATTCCTTTTCTCTAGATAGTCCTGATATTGTTAATTTTCCATCTTTATCTGTTGATATTGTTATTCCATTTTCTCCTAAATCTTCACCTTTTAAGTTATACCTTACCCCTGAAATTGTGTTTTCTGAATTTTGCTCTTTTTTAGTTAGCACTATTTGATATTTTGGAGTATTTGTTAGTTGTATATTTAATACCCCTCTACTTTTATCATTTGGCTGAGTTATCGTAGGTTTTGATTTTAAGTTATCTTGTCCTGGTATTTCTTCTAACTTTAATTCGTTTTCATTTTCTGCTACTGTTACTTTAAATTTGTATTCTATTGTATTTTTTTCGTATGAACTTGGCGTACGAATTTCTTTTAATACATAAGTTTTGTCTACATATAAATCTTGTATTGTAAATGTTCCTTCTGCATTTGTTGTTCCTAATTTACTCTCTTTTGCATTTTCCCCACTTCTTGCTTCTTCTGTTACTGTGAATACTGCCCCTTGTACTGCTGTTTCAGTTCCTTCTTTTAGTTTTTGCAAGTTAAGATTGTATTTTCTTTCTATTCTAAATCCTAATTTACTTGTTTCTGTTTCTGTTTTGAATTTTCCTCCTGTTGTATCCAAACAGAAATATACTGCATGTGTGCTATATGAAATATCATTGTATTTTACTGTTTGTGGCACATTTATTTTATAACTAAATTCTTTTTTCTCTTCTACTTTTAGCCTATATTCTCCTAAATCTATTAAATATGATTTTGCTTGTGTTGGTTCTAAGTCTTTATCCCAATGATTGTTTGCATCTGTTAAATCTGCTGTTACATTTTCTTCCTTTGAATAATATACAGTTACATAGCTTTTTAAATCTGTTGGAACAGTAATTCCTCCTGCTTCCATTGTAGTGTCAAAAGTTGAACCTAAATTACCTTTGTTAATTACAAAAGTATTATTTTGGGTTGGTATTTTTCCCACTATTTTTACTTCACTTATTGTATTTCCGTAGTTATTCGTAATGCTTATGTTTATTTTAGCTGTATTTGCCTCTGTTTTATCTATTGTTGCTATTTGTGGTGCTACTGCTTTTTCTTTTTTATCGTTATATTCTGATGCTTCTTGGTTTGTAAGTAATGAACTTGGTGATACAAAATACATAGTGTCTTTAGCATAGCATACTTGCTCTATATCATTTAAGTCTCCATCTATGTCATGAGTGTCTTGCTTAAAATTTTTATAGTTTTCACAATTTTCGTTTATTGCATATAATTGTAAATCTTGTGGTTGTGTTGTCATTCTTGGGTCTGCTGTTATGTCACAGTTTATTACAATATCATAATTTGCTGGTGTTTGGTTCTCTGTTTCTATTTGTATAAATTTTTTTCCTTCTATTTCATTTATTTCGTATGCTAATATGTTTATTCCTTCTGATGGTGTTACACTATTTATTTTTACGTCTAATACTCCCTCTGGTAGTTCTACTAAGAATCTTCCATTTGTCCAACCTTCCATATTGTAATATGTTGATATTGTTTTTATCGTTATATTTATGTCTTTTTCTTCTCTTTGTGTTCCATATGTATCTCTTGCTACTTCTATACTTGCTACAGATATTGGTGCTTCATATATTGCTATTCCTTCGTCTTCATTTATGTCTGTATACTCTCCTGATTCCTCTGTTTTTATATCTCCGTCTAAATATGAATATATATTTTGTAATTTATCAAAGCTTGATTTGTCTGTATATTTTTCTAATAACGTAGCATCGTTAATTTCTTTTATATTATATACTGTTAAACTACTATTTTTATTTGCTTTACTTGTTTCTATTCTTATATGTGTTATTGGAGTTTCATATTTATATGGATTTTCTTTATCATACATATTCCAATTATCACTTGTAAATGTATTTATTAATCTTTCATCGTCGGCATTATATACCTCTATTTTTCCATCTTCTCCTAAAATTGTGTCTGCTCCTGTAAAATATATTCCTACGTTTTGACTTAAATCTGACATTCCGTAAAATTTACTTTCGGTATCCATAAATTTATCTTCTGTATTATTGCCACCAGATGTTTCTTTGGGCTCTTGCATTTTTATTCCATATACTTCTGTTGCAGATCCTGTAAATGCATCCCATCTAACTGTGTAATAATCTTCTATTTCACTTTCTGATATATTGTTGTATAATTTTAATGGTTTTTCTTTTGATACTACATATTCATATTTATAAGCATTATTTTCATAATATGTTCTATAGTTTCCTACTGTTACATCAAATCTTGCTGTTTCTCCTTCTAACTTTCTCCATAAAAAGCTTAATGTTCTTGTTACTACATTTGATTTTGCTGGATGTTCAAATTGATCATGTTCATTGTTATATCCTTCATAATATGCTTCTAACGGTACTTGTATGCTTATTGTTTTTGAGTCCATTTCTTCGTATGCTTCTATTGGATATACTACATTGAACCTATATGTATTATATCTTGATACTGTTTTCGTTACTATCTTCGTTTCTGGATTTAGTTCTGATTCTCTCTTTGCTGTGAATACTCCTGTTTTATCATTATATTCTGCTGTTATGTCTGTTCCTGTTATTTCTACTTTATCTGGCATATGTCCATTTAATGGTGGTATT
>CANQDO010000070.1 GCA_947593355.1 uncultured Clostridia bacterium
TAAATAAAGAAATGGAGGAAAAGAAAATGTTATCATTAGGTGAAAGAATAGTAATACAAATGAGGAAAGAAGGACGAACAGAAGGACGAGCAGAGGGACGAGCAGAGGGAAGAGCAGAAGGAAGAGCAGAGGGAAGAGCAGAGGGAAGAACACAAGGTAGAGTAGAAGAAAAAATGCAAATAGCCAAAGAAATGTTAAAGGAAAAAATAGCATTAGAAAAAATAGCAAAAGTAACAAAGCTAAAAGAAGAGGAAATAAAACAAATACAAAAACAAATAGCGGTATAGGTAATAAAAAATCTAGAAAAATTGAAGTATATAAGCATATAAATATAAAAATAACCTTATATTTATATATGTTAATGTCAATATAAAAATAAACAAAGAAAATAAAATGCCTCCACTTTATTAAATGAAAAAGTTTAACAAGGTGGGGCTATTTTTATATGCTCACACAATAACCAAAAACATCATAAAATATACTAAGTTACAAAAAACAACAAAAAAAGCAATACTAATATTTAATTTTGTGAGAAAACAAAAAAGTCAACTCACAACAATTAAATGAACAGGAGGATAAAATGTCTACGCAAGAAAAAAATATAAAAATATCAACAATTAATGAAGTGCAAGAAAATAAACAAGATAAGGAAAAAAACATACAAGAAGAACAAAAACAAATACAAGAAGAACAAAAACAAACACAACAGCAAGAAAAACAACAAACTAAACCAACAAAAGAAGTGTTAAAAATAGAAAACGTATCAAAAAAATACCAAGCACCAAATGGAGAAATAGAAGCACTAAAAAAAATAGATTTCACATTAAAAGAAGGCGAATTTTTAAGCATAATAGGTCCAAGTGGCTGTGGTAAATCCACAATACTTTCTATAATAGCAGGTCTTGAAAGCAAAGATAATGGTGAAATAAAAATAGATGGAAAAATAGGCTATATGCTACAAAAAGACAGCCTACTAGAATGGCGAACAATATATAGTAATATAATGTTCGGCTTAGAAGTGCAGAAAAATAGGACAAAAGAAAATGAAGAATATGCAATACAATTATTAAAAAAGTATAATTTGTATGACTTTAAAGATAAATATCCAAACCAATTATCTGGAGGAATGCGTCAAAGAGCAGCATTAATAAGAACATTAGCAATAAAGCCTAAAATACTTCTTTTAGACGAAGCATTTTCTGCTTTAGACTATCAAACAAGAATAATGGTAACAAAAGATATATACGATATTTTAAAAAATGAGCACATTTCAGCATTAATTGTAACACACGATATATCAGAAGCAATTAGTATGTCAGATAGAATAGTAATTTTATCTAACAGACCTGCACAAGTAAAAGATATAATGGAAATAGAATTTGAAATGGAAAATAGAGATCCAATAAACTGTAGAGAAAGTCCTAAATTTAGCGAGTATTTTGATGCAGTATGGAAAGGATTGAATATATATGAGTAGAGCAACATATTTAAAGAAAATAAAAAAGAAATCACTTCTTATAAATAATAAACAAAATAAAGTAAATAAGACTATTATTGAAACAACAATGGCAGAAAGTAAAACTGGGGCGAAAGCAGAAAATAAAAATGCGTTGAAAGCAGAAAAAGCAAAGAACAAAACAAATATTAGTCCAGCAAGAAAACAATATTTAAAAAAGATAAAAATAGAAAAAATATCAGTAATAGCAACACAAATAATAATTGTAGTAGTATTTATAGCATTATGGGAAATACTTGCAAACAATGGAATAATAGATAGTTTCATCATGAGCAGTCCATCAAGAATAGTAAATACCTTCTTAAACTTAGCACAAAACGATTTAATACATCATTTATTTGTAACTTGTACAGAAACAATAATAGGTTTTCTATTAGGAACTACGTTAGGAGCAATAATTGCAATAGTACTATGGTGGTCAAAATTTATATCAAAAGTGTCAGAGCCATTTTTAGTAGTGCTAAACAGTTTGCCTAAAATAGCCCTTCGGACCGGTAATAATAATATGGGTAGGAGCAGGAATGCCCGCAATTATAGTAATGGCACTTGCAATTTCGCTAATAGTAACCATATTAGAAATTTTAAATGGTTTTATAAACACAGATAAAGAATTAATAAAAATGGCAAAAACATTTGGTGCAAATAAATTTCAAATATTAACTAAAATAGTAATTCCAGCCAATAAATCAACTTTCTTCAATTCTTTAAAAGTAAACATTGGACTTTCACTAGTAGGAGTAATATCTGGAGAATTTTTGGTATCAAAAGCAGGACTTGGATATTTAATAGTATATGGAGGTCAGGTTTTTCAACTAGATTTAGTAATGGCTAGCGTAATAATACTTGCAGTAGTTGCAGCAATTATGTATCAAATAGTTGTAATTCTTGAAAAAATATTTATAAAAGGCCGTATAAGATAAGCACCCAAAGAACAATCAAAAAGTAATAATACAATAAAATCAAAAAGCAATAATACAATAAAATCAAAAAGCAATAATACAATAAAATCAAAAAGTAACAATGCAATAAAATCAAAAAAACAACATACGATAAAATCTAAAAAGGAACATGCGATAAATTTTAGAAATAAACTTTAAAAATAAAATAGTAGCTATATAAAATAAACTGAATACAATATAAAAGAAACATAAAAGAAAGGATGAGGTAAAGGTGAAAAAATGGATAATTACAGCAGTTGTTGCAATATTAGTAATTGTTGCTTCAATAGTAAGTTACATTGTAATGGGAACTAAAACTGAAAAAGTAGAACTACAAAAAATAAGAGTAAACGAAGTAACAAGGTCTGTATTCTATGCGCCACAATATGTAGCAATAAGCAAAGGATTTATGGAAGAAGAAGGCTTGGAAATAGAGCTAACAACAGGTCAAGGTGCAGATAAGGTAATGACAGCAGTACTAGCAAATCAAAGTGACATAGGCTTTGCAGGTCCAGAAGCTGCAATATATGTATATAACGAAGGAAAAGAAGACTATTGCCAGGTATTTGCGCAACTTACACAAAAAGATGGTTCATTTTTGGTAAGCAGGGAAAAGACAGATAATTTTAGTTGGCAAGACTTAAAAGGAAAAACAATTATACCAGGAAGAAAAGGTGGAGTTCCATACATGACATTTGAATATGTGTTAAAGAAAAATGGAATAGACCCTCAAAAAGATTTAATTCTAGACGATAGCATAAAATTTGATTTAATGGCAGGAGCATTCACAGGCGGAACAGCAGACTATGTTACATTATTTGAACCAACAGCAACAATGACAGAGCAAGCAGGAAAAGGCTATGTAGTAGCATCAGTAGGAGAAGCATCTGGCGAAATACCATATACAGCATATTTTGCTAAAAAGAGTTATATAGAAGCAAATAAAGATATAATAGATAAATTTACAAGAGCAATAGCAAAAGCTCAAAAATGGGTAGAGGAACATACCATGAGCGAAGTTGCAGAAGTAATACAAAGTTTCTTCCCAGATACAGATGTAGACTTATTAGCTACAGTTTTACAAAGTTATAAAGATATAGACGCATGGAAAACGAGCCCAGAAATGAAAAAGGAAAGCTTTGAATTATTAGAAACAGTAATGGAAGAGGCAGGAGAACTAAAAGAAAGAGTACCATTTGAAGAAGTAGTAATTAATTACTAGAATTGCATAAAAGAAAAAATAAGTAATCAGCCAATAATTAAAAATAAAAATAGGCCAATATAACTTTAAATAAAAAAGCAAATAATAAAAGCGACCGAATAATTAAAATTAATTAAAAATAAATAAAAAAATGCAAAAAAACTAAAAATCAAAAATGATAATAATTATCATTTTTGATTTTTGATTTCACGCAATGCCTGGAAACAAAGAATTTTATAATTAACAAAAAACTAAAATGAAAAAAATATCACAAAAATGTAATAAAAATGTAATAAAAAAAAATAAGTCCAGAAAATCAACCTTTATAAAAAAAAGTTGCCAAAAAAACATTACCCCAACAAAACAAAAAATGCTAAATATACTAGAAAATCAATAAAAAATAGCCGTATAAACATAACAAGTAAAAGTTTGACATTATAAATATTTTGCTATAAGATAAAGCTACTTTCAGAGATGAAAAAATACATGAACTAAAAATGATAATATTTATCAAAATTAAATAAAACAGTTCAAAAATAAGGGGGAATAAAAATGCAAGTAATAAAAAGAGATGGAAGATTAACAGAGTTTAATACAGAAAGAATAGTAAAAGCAATAACATTAGCAATGGCACAAACACCAGGAGGTGTAGATATAGATTTAGCCAATAAAATAGCCGAAAGCGTAAAAAAACAATTAGAAGATAAAAATCAAACAACAGTATATGAAATACAAGATTTAGTAGAAAAGAAATTAATGTCATCTTCAAGAAAAGAAGTTGCACAAAACTATATAACATATAGATACAACAGAGATATTGCAAGAAAATCAAGAACAAAAGACATGTTCCTAGAAATAATAGAAACAAAATCAAATGATGTAACAAGAGAAAATGCAAACATGAATGCAGACACACCAGCAGGAATGATGATGAAATTTGCATCAGAAACAACAAAACCATTCGTAGATGATTTCTTATTATCAGCAGAAGCAAGAGAAGCAGTTAAAAATGGTTACATACACATTCACGACAAAGACTATTATCCAACAAAATCATTAACATGTTTACAACACCCATTAGATAAAATATTAAAAAATGGATTTAGAGCAGGACATGGAGCATCAAGACCAGCAAAAAGAATAGAAACAGCAAGTATATTAGGATGTATCTCAATGGAAACAGTACAAAACGAAATGCATGGTGGACAAGCCATACCAGCATTTGACTATTATTTAGCACCATATGTTAAAATGACATATAAAGAAGAAATTAAAAAAATAGAAGAATTATTAGGAAAAGATTTATCAGACTTATATGATTATCAACCTGAAGACTATATAAAGAAAGATTTAGGAAAATTAGAAGGAAAAGAAAGAGACATACAAGCAGCAATAAACAACACAGTATCAAGAGTACATCAATCAATGGAAGCATTTATACACAACATGAACACAATACACTCAAGAGGTGGAAACCAAGTTGTATTTAGTTCAATAAACTATGGAACAGATACTTCACCAGAAGGAAGATGTATAATCAGAGAAATACTTCTTTCAACAGAAAGAGGAGTTGGAAACAACGAAACACCAATATTCCCAATTCAAATATGGAAGAAAAAAAGAGGAGTAAACTACTTACCAGAAGATAGAAACTACGACTTATACAAACTATCATGTAGAGTAGCAGCAAAAAGATTTTTCCCAAATTACATAAACCTAGATGCAACATTCAATCAACATGAAAAATGGAAAGCAGACGATCCAAACAGATACTTATATGAATGTGCAACAATGGGTTGTAGAACAAGGGTATTTGCAAATAGACATGGCGAAAAAACATCTATAGGAAGAGGAAACTTATCATTTACTACATTAAATATAGTAAGAATAGCTATAGAATCAGCTTATGAAGCACAAGAACAAACAGGAGTAAAATTTGTATTAGGTAGAGGTAGCGAAGAATTTATGACAGCACCATACAAAAAAGCAGTTAAGAAAATATTTATGCAAAAGCTAGAAAAATATTGTGACATAGCAGCAAGGCAATTATACGATAGATACAAATTCCAATGCACAGCAGTAGCAAAACAATTCCCATTATTAATGAGTGGTTTATGGGAAGGAAGCGAAAACTTAAAACCAAACGATTCAATAGCACCAGTATTAAAACAAGGAACTTTAGGTTTAGGGTTCATAGGTTTAGCAGAATGTTTAACAATATTAACAGGAAAACATCATGCAGAATCTGAAGAATCTCAAAAATTAGGACTAGAAATAGTAGGTTTAATACATGAATGTTGTGAAAATTATGCAGAAAGATATGACTTAAACTATTCAGTATTAGCAACACCAGCAGAAGGTTTATCAGGAAGATTTACAAAAATAGATAGAAAAGAATATGGAACAATATTAGGAGTAACAGATAAAGAATACTATACAAACTCAAACCACGTACCAGTATGGTATAAATGTACAGCAGAGCAAAAAGCAAAAATAGAAGCACCATATCATGCAATAACAGAAGGAGGACACATCTTCTACATAGAATTAGACGGAGATGCAACACACAACCCAGAAAGTATAGAAGCAGTTGTAGACTTAATGGATAAATACAACATGGGCTATGGAAGCGTTAACCATACACGTTCAAGATGTATGGACTGTGGATTCGAAAATTCAGATGCAACATTGGAAGAATGCCCAATGTGTGGAAGTAAAAACATAGATACAATACAAAGAATAACAGGATACTTAGTAGGAACAACATCACGTTGGAACAATGCAAAACTTGCAGAGCTACGTGATAGAGTAACACACGTAAACGGAGAAAATGGAATAAAAGGAGCACAATAAAGTTAATTAATTACATAAATGTTTAGAAATTAATCACTTTAAAAGAAAAAAAGCAATTAACAAAAGTGCAACATAGGAGGAATAAATTATGAAAATGGCAGGATTTTATGATGAAAGTATATCAAATGGATTAGGATGGAGAGCAGTACTATTTGTTAGCGGTTGCCCACATAATTGTCCAGGATGTCAAAACAAAGCAGCTCAAGACTACAACTACGGAACAGAATTCAATGAACAAGAAATAATAGATAGAATATGTGAAAACTCAATACTAAAAGGAATAACAATAAGTGGAGGCGAACCACTTTGCAAGCAAAACATTCCAGAAGTATTAAAATTCATAAAAGATGTAAAAAAAGTAAGACCAAATTTTAATGTATGGTGCTATTCAGGCTATACATTAGAAGAACTAGAACAAAGAAACGATGAAGTAACAGACGAAACATTAAAAAACATAGACGTTCTAGTAGACGGCAGATTCGTACAAGAAAAGAAAAATCCTACCTTAAAATTCAAAGGCTCAGAAAACCAAAGAATATTAGACATACAACAATGTTTGGCACAACACAAAATAGTTCAAGTAAATCTTTAAAACATATAAGCATTAAACTATTAGGGTCAGTCCCTAATAGTTTAGTGCTTTTATTAAACTATTAAACTATTAGGGTCAGTCCCTAATAGTTTAATGTTTTTCTTAACTGTTAGGGTTTCACCTAACAGTTTTTGTATGCAATGTTAGAAAAAAAATGTTCCAACTATTGACAAGTAGAGAGTAGTTAATATATAATATTACACATGTAAGGTAAGATATAAATAAAATCTACCAGTAAATATCCCGCACAAAGAAGTGTAATTACTGGAAGGAGGGGAATATTAGTGTCAGAAGTAAAAGTAAATAATGGAAATATAGAAGATGCTTTAAGAAGGTTCAAAAGGCAATGCGCAAGAAATGGAGTATTGCAAGAGGTACGTAAAAGGGAACATTACGAAAAGCCAAGTGTTAAAAGAAAGAAAAAATCAGAGGCTGCAAGAAAAAGAAAATTTTAATATAGTAAAGGTTGGAAATTAATGCTAGGCTTAATTTTCAATCTTTTTGTTTGGGGACGGTTCTAAAAATCCGGAATTTAGGGACAGACAAAAAACAAAAAAAGAAAGGAATGATTTAATATGTTAAAAGAAAAATTATTAGAAGACATGAAAGAATCTATGAAAGAAAAAAATGTATTAAGGAAAAACGTAATTCAAATGGTAAGAGCAGCAATATTACAAGTAGAAAAAGACAAAAAAATAGAATTGAATGATGAACAAATAGTAGAAATAATAGCAAAAGAATCTAAAAAAAGAAAAGATTCATTACCAGACTATGAAAAAAGTGGAAGACAAGATTTAATAGATCAAGTAAATGGAGAAATAGCAATATTAGCAGAATATTTACCAAAGCCATTAAGCAAAGAAGAAATAGAAAAAATAGTAGAAGAAGTTATAAAAGAAGTTGGAGCAACATCAATGAAAGATATGGGAATGGTAATGAAATCAGCCAAAGAAAAAATAGGTGCAGCAGCAGACGGAAAAACAATAAATGAAATAGTAAAAGAAAAATTAGCTTAAAAATGAGTGTAAAAAGAAAATGAACAGAAATAAGCACAGTACAAATTGAGTATGAAGTGCTAAAATAAAAGTAGACACAAAAGTGAAGTGCTAAAATAAAAGTAGACACAAAAGTGAAATGCTAAAATAAAAGTAGACACAAAAAAAGTGTCTACTTTTATCTTAGCACTTCACACCAAAAGTCTGCTTTTATTTTTTGTTTTAAATACTTGTATTTTCTATCATTATACGATAAAATATAGTAAGTTATTCACCAAAGAGATAAAAAAGAAATAAAAAATAAAAGAAAAAGAGATAATTAATAGAAAAAATATCACAAGTTGTAAAAAACTTTTTTTGTTATGGGAGTAAAATCGACAAATAATTAACAATACTTGTACTAAAATAAAAACATAATAAAAAAAGTAAGAGGTGGTAAGGATGTTTCAAAATATATCAAAAGATTTTGAAGATGATCAAAATCTAAATGAGGATGTTGAATTAAATAAAAAAACAAGAATAAAAGAAATATTAGAAAATAGTTTTACCAAAAAGCAAATAATATTATATATAATATCTTTTATGCTTTCCTTTGTGTGTATAGGTGGAGAAAGTAACCTAGCACCATTTGGAATAGCAGTAATAGCATCAGTTTTAAGTAACTGCAAGCCAATAGGAATTTTAAGCATAATCACAATGGTAGGCACAGGTATAGCATTTGGAGGGCAAAGTGTACTCTATTTTGCATTAACACTATTAGTATTATTAGCAGGAATACTAATAAAACCTCCACGTTATGAAGAAGATGCAAACGAAAAGCGTAAATTAGGTTTTAGGGTATTTTTCTCATGCATCTCCATTCAAATTTTAATGTTAATATTCCAAGGCTTTGATGCAATACTAATATATGACATACTACTAGCTACAATATATAGTGTATGTGCATTTGTATTCTACAAAATATTTGTAAATTCAATAACAGTATTAACAAACATAGGAAGTAAACAAGCCTATTCCGTAGAAGAAGTTATGGGTGCAAGTTTGCTTATAGCAATAGCCATAACATCATTAGGAGACACATCAATATTCGGTTTTTCATTAAGAAACATACTATGCATACTAATAGTATTAATAATGGGTTGGAAAAATGGAATATTAGTAGGGGCAAGCAGTGGAGTTACCATAGGAGCAGTAATAGGCATAATAGCAGATGCAGAACCAACACTTGTTGCTACTTATGCAATTTCTGGAATGATAGCAGGAATATTTAGCAAATTTGGTAAAATAGGGGTAATATTAGGATTTATAATAGGAAATATAATACTTTCATACGTAGCAAATGGAAACACATCAAACCTAATAGTATTTCAAGAAATATTAATAGCATCAATTGGGCTTTTAGCAGTACCAAAAAATATAAAAATAAACATACAAGATATGTACCCAGCCACACCATTATTACCAGAAACATTTGATAGAAACCTAGAAGAAAATAAAGACACAATATATAGGTTAAATAGTATGTCTGAAACAATTTCTCAAATAGCAAGAACATACAAAGAAGCGGCAGCAACAATAGTAGACGAAAAGGAATTGCAAAAACAAGAATTAGAAAACTTAAAAATTTTTCAAAAAGAATTAGAAAACAATTTAGAAGGTTTAGAAGAAAATATATTATTTGACGACTTATATTTTCAAGATGAAGTAAACACAGATGAATATGGCAGAACAAATACAACATTCAACGAAGAAAAAGCAAATGGAATGCAAAATACTATAATAGAAGACATATTCAATATATTATTAAATAAAGAAGAAATAGACAAACAAGACTTAATAAAAGTATTTGAAAATCATAACAATTACATATTAGGCTTCGACCAGGAAAACACCGAAATAGAAAAAGATGTAATGCAAATGGTAAAAGCAATAAATGATGCATACAGAGTAAGCAAATTAAGTTTTATATGGAAAAAGAAAATAGACGAAAACAAAAAAGTAGTATCAAGCCAACTAGAAGAAGTATCAAAAGCAATAGAAAATTTAGCAAGCGAAATGGAAGAAAATGCAAAGGTAGAAGAAAGTAGCGAATATGAAGCAGAAAAAGAAGAAATAAGAGTATTATTAGAACAAAGAAGTATTCAAATAAAAAATATACGCATAAAAAAAATGAAAAGTGGCAGAATACAAGTCACACTATACACAGACATATGCAAAAATGTGGACAAGCCAGTATGTGACATCAAAAAAATGTCAAAAGCAATATCAAAAGCAATAGGGCAAGAAGTAATATTACAAAAACAAGAATGTGGCTTAAGGCTAAACAAACCAACCTGTAGCTATGAATTTATATCAGACGACATACAAAAAATAAGCATAGGAGTAGCAAAAATAACAAAAGCAGACTCAAAAATATCTGGAGACACCAGCGTGCAAACAAGGCTAGAAGATGGAAAATACTTGTTAGCAATAAGTGACGGAATGGGTTCTGGTCAAAAAGCAAGGAAAAACAGCAAAATGGCAATAGCAATGTTAGAAAAATTACTATCTTCAGGTTTTGACAAAGACACATCATTAAGGTTAATAAACTCAACATTAAACATGGCAGAAGACGGTGAAATGTATTCAACACTAGATATTTCTATATTAGACTTATATGCAAAAAAATTAGAATTCATAAAAAATGGAGCATGTCCAACATTTATAAAAAATAAAAGAAATGTAGAAATATTAAAATCAATATCATTACCAACAGGAATAATGAACGACATAGACTTAGTAGTATACGACAAAGATTTAAATGATGGAGATATAATAGTAATGTGTAGTGATGGAATATTAGAATCCACCACGCAATACACAAACAAAGAACTATGGTTACAATTTTTATTAGAAGAAATACAAACAGAAGATAGTCAAAAAATAGCAGATATAATCTTAAAAGAAGCAATTGATAATTGCTATGGAAAACCAAAAGACGATATGACCGTTATGGTAGCCAAAATATCATCATCTCAATTGGAAACTAACTAAGATAAACCAAACTAATTGAGGCAAATGTGACAATTCAGGGTTGAGTAATTTAACACTAACAATTCGAGTAAAAAAATATAAAAAAGCTTTCTATAAAATTAGAAAGCTTTTTTTGTATGGAAAAGCAAAATCATTATAATGAGTGAAAAACTACGGAAATATGAAAAAAAGAGTATAGTAATATATAAACAGCAAATATTACAAAAATATTACAAAAATGTAACAAAAATGTAATAAAAGACATAGGAGAATAAAAAAGTAACTATTTCCGTAAATCTGAAAAAACGCGAAAAGCCTTGACAATGAAGGGAAAGACTATTTACAAGCCAAAAATAATGTGCGAAAATTATAATAATATACTGTCTATAAGTATGTCAAAATGCAACGCAAAATTAACGCAAAATTGTACAAGAACGAACAAAATGCAAAATGACTATTTAGTAGAGGGGGAGATAATAAATGGAAGAAAAGTTAAAAAAGTATAAAACCATTTTTAGTAAGGGAGGAATAGTGGCAATAATCCTTGCATTGGTAATTGCTACAATATTTAGTGTGCTCAGCGTAAGTTTGAATATTACTAAAAATCAAACAGATACAACAAGAGCAATGGCTGAAGAATATCAAAAAATAGCCAACCAAGATGAAGAGAGAACAAACAAAATGCAATCGGAAATTGAAGAGATAGTCATAACAAATACATATATAGGTCCGGAAATAAAAAGTAGCAAAACTGCAAAGATTCTTTTAAAAGAAGGAGAAAATAGAAACTATGCATTAGAAGAAGATACAATAGAATATACCATCACAGTAGAAAACAGTGGTTTAATGGCTATAAATGTAACAATAAAAGATACAATACCAGAAGGAACAACATTCCAACAAGGCTCTATATTAGTAGATGGGCAAGAAAAGTATTATTTAAGTAAAAATCCAGCAGATGAAAGTACTGAAAAAGAAGAAAAGCACACAAGCAGTTTAACAGATACAAATTTATCAACAGAAGGAATAGTTGTTACTGTACCAAAGGGAACTAAAGATGGGGATTCACAAACAAAAGGAAAGGTAACAGTAAGTTTTAAAGTAACAGTAAATAGATTTACAGAAGAAGAAGCAGAATTAGAAACAAAAGAAATAACTAATATAGCAAAAGTAAATGATGGAATAAAAGAAGAAGAAAGTGTAGAATCAAACACAGTACAAGTAAAAAGATCAAGAATATCTATACAAAAATCATCTGAAACTAAAAAGCAAGTAGCAAAAGAAGATATAATAGACTATAAAATTGTAGTATCAAATGAAGGTGAAAACGAAGAAACAGTAAAAATAAAAGATACAATACCAGCAGGTACAGAGTTTGTAGAAGAAAGTATAAAAATTGATAATAAAGAAGAACTAGATAAAAATGAAACACATTTAAAAGAAGGAATAGAAGTTTTAGTTCCAGCAAAAGATGGAGAAACAGCAGGAACAGTAACATTAGAATTCAAAGTAAAAGTAACAGGAAAAATAGATCCATCATTAGAATTAGAAAAAACAGAATTAGAAAATGGTGACGAAATTACTAATATAGCGATAGTAGAAAACGAAAAAGGTCAAGAAACACCATCAGAAGAAGTAAAACATACATATGTAAAACCTATTATTACAAATAAGAAGAAAGCAGAACTAGTAAAAGCAGGTGGAGAAGTAGAAGATGAATTAATAAGCGGTAGAGACTATGCATTAGAAGGAGATATAATTAAATATACTATAACTGTAGAAAATGCAGGAGATTTAGCAAAAAATGTAACAATAAAAGATAATATTCCAAATGGAACAACATTTGTAGAAGACAGTATAAAAGTAGAACCAAGTCAAGATGAAGCACCAGAAGGGGGATATAAAGAAAACGATTTAACAACAAAAGGAATAATAGTTAATGTTCCAGCAGCAAGTGATTCATCATCATTACCATCAATAAAAAATCCGGGAAGAGTAACATTAAGCTTTAAAGTAAAAGTAAATAATATACAAGGCTACAAAGAAGAAATAAAAAATAGAGCTAACATAGATGGAGAAGATGGAACAGACGAAACAATAACAGAAGTATATAAATCAGATATATCAATAGACAAGAAAGGAGAAACTACAAGAGGAGACAAAGCAACAGCAGGAGACGAAATACAATATACAATAGAAGTAACAAATAATGGAACAGCTGAAGCAAAAGTAAAAATAGAAGACAAAATTCCAGAAGGTACAACATACAAAGAAGGTAGTATTGAAGTAAGCGGAGCTACAGACTATGAAACAGGTGAAGAATATAAAACAGATGGAGAAAAAGGAAATAGAATAGAAACTATAGTTACAGTACCAGCAGCCACAGGAGAAGAACTAGGTGCAAAAGTACCAGGAAAAGTAACATTAAGCTTTAAAGTAAAAGTAGATGAAACTGGACTAAGTGAAAAAGAAGGAGATCAAATAATAAATGTTGCTACAATAACAGAAAATCCAGATGAACCAGGTAGTGAAGACCGTCAAAGAGAAACACCAACAGTTGTACATAAATATGTAGAACCAATAATTTCAAGTGAAAAAACTGCTGAAACACCAAATGGAAAAGGCTATGTAACATCAAAAGAAGAAGAAATATCATATACAATAACATTAACAAATGAAGGAAGTCTAGAAAAAGAAGTTCTAGTAAAGGATGAGCTTCCAGAAGGATTAACAGCAAAAGAAGGAACATTAGAAGTAAAGAGTGGAGAAAATGTACAAGAAGGTCATACACTACAAGAACTAACAGGTAGCGGTATAAGAATAACTGTACCAGCAGCTAAAATAAATGAACTTGCAACAAAAGAAAATGGAATAGCTACAATAAAATTCACTGCAACAATAAATAGTGAAGGATTCGATACAAAAAATGAATTTGTAAACAAAGCTACAGTAAACAAAGACCCACAAAAGAGTCCAGAAGCAGGGCCAGAAGATCCAAATGTAGAAGAAAAGAGTGTAACAACACCAGTAGTTACAATTGCAAAAGCAGCAAAAGTAGTAGAAAGAAAAAATAGTGAAAGTACATTAGAAGGTACTCAAGTAACAGTAGGAGATGTAATTGAATATACAATAACAGTAAAGAACTTAAGCCAACAAGCAGTAGAAAATATTGAAGTAAAAGATATTATACCAGAAGGAACAGAACTTGCAGAAAGCATACAATCAGAAGATGAAAATATTACAGGAAGTTATGATGAGCATAACAAAACAATAACTTGGACAATAGCAAAAATAGAAGCAGAGCAATCAGAAGAAGTAAAATTCAAAGCAAGAGTTAAATATACACAAGCAAAAGAAAATGTAAAAATATTAAATAAAGCAACAGTAGATGAAAAAGAAACAAATGAAACAAGCAATGACTATGTAAAACCAACACCACAAGTAAAGAGTGAATTAACCAAAAATTCAAGCACACCAACAATTGTATTAAAGAATGCAGAAGTATATTATGAAATAAACTTTAGTGCAACAGTAGAAGACTTTGTAGGAAAAGCAAAAATAACAATGGTAGATACATTACCATACCCATTAGATAAAGCAAAAATGAAAGAAATGGCAGAACAAAAAGGAATAAATACTAATTCAGGAGAAGAATGGTTAAAAAAATTACTAGATGGTGGAGAATATAAAGAAACAGAAAATGGAGACGACGGAAAAACATATACAATTACATGGGTAGACGAAGTTGAAGATATAGACACATTTACAAAAGGACAAGCACAAACAATATCTAAACAAAAGACAATATCTGTAAAATATGATTATGGAAAAATAACTGAAGAAAAGAATGTAACAAATACAGTAGATTCTAAAATAGAATTAATAGAGCCAGAAAGTGAAGAACCAGTAGCACAAGAGTCAAAACAAGCAGAAAAATCTATACCAATGGAAATTCAAGGATCAGTAGTAACACATCATTATATCTATGATCCAGAAATAACAGAAGCAGATGGCTACACAACTAAACAAATAGCAGATGACGAAACTCAAATAGGAAAAATAGGAGACACATATTCAACATCACCATCAGAAAATATACCAGCAAATTATACATGTAAAACTCTAGAGCCAGAACATCATACAGGTAATTTTGAAGAAGATGAAATAGAAGTAATTTACTATTACGAATTAACAACTCCAACTATAGAAAGTAACATAGAAAAAACAGCACAAATAGGTGGAGCAGTAAAAGAAGAAACAACAGGAGAAGAGCCAGAACAAGTAACTTCAAAAGTATTAACAAGAGAAGATGGAATAGTAACATATAACATAAGCTATACATCAAAAGTAACAAACTATATAGGAAAAATAACAGTACAAATAGTAGATACATTACCTGCAAAAATAGATCCAGAGGCAGAAGGAACAGACTTAAAAGGTGGAGAATATGATGGAAATAAAACAATCACATGGACAAAAGAAATAGAAAACATTGATACATATGCAAATGAAACGGGAGAAACAGAAGACGGAAGCTATGCAGATGGAGCATTCACAATAGAATTTGCACAACAAATTAAGGTAGTATATGTAGATCAAGATGTAACAGAAGACCTAGAAAATAGTGTAACAGGAACAACAATAGTATATTATCCAGAAGAACATACAACAGACCCAGGAGAAGAACAAGTATCAAAAGAAGTAACAGATACAGAAACATTAAAACAAGAATATAAAGCAAACTTAAAAGTAGTAAAACAATGGGATGATGGAGATGACTATAGAGGTCTTAGACCAGCAAGTATAACTGTAAATGTAAATGGAGAAGATATAAACTTAACTTCAGAAGGAGAGCCTGCATGGACATATACAGAAAGTGATTTACCAAAATATGATGAAGAAGGAGAAATAATAGATTACTCTGATGTAATAGAACCTGAGGTAGAACATTATACATCTGAAATAATCAAATCTACAGAAATAACAGATGAAGCAACAAATTATATTGTAACAGTAAAAAATACATACGAATTAAGAGATGTAATATTTGAAAATACAGAAATCACAAAAGAATCTTCATTAGAAGAAATCACATCATCTGGAGAAGTAGTAGATTATACAATTACATTTAATTCAGACATAAAAGAATATGTAGGAAAAGGATATGTTGAAATAATAGACACATTACCATATGCACTAAATGAAGAAAAAATGAAAGAACTAGCAGAAAGCCATAACATAGATACATCAGAAGAAAATTGGTTAAAAGAATTCCTAGACGGTGGAGTATATGATGATAAAACAAATACGATAACATGGCAAGAAGACTTAGGAGACATAAACACATATACAGAAAACGAAGAAACATACAAAGTAAATGTAATAAAAGAAATTTCATTAATATTCAAAGATATGGATGCAAGTAAAGCAAAACTAGCAAATACAGTAACAGGACAAGTAAAATTAGACCAAATACAAAGTCAAAAACCAGAAGCAACATATGAAATAGACGTAAATATAATGGGACAAGTAAAAGTAAAATATGTAGACGAAGAAGGAAACTCTTTATTACCAGAAGGTGAAGAAGAATTATTACTAGAAGGAAAAGTAGGAAATTCATATGAAACAGAAGAAAAAGAATTCCCAGGTTACACACTTGAAAGAGTAGAAGGAAAAACAGAAGGAGAATACACAGAAGAAGAACAAATTGTAGTATATCATTACAAGAAAGCACAAGGAAAAGTAACAGTAAGATACGTAGACGAAGATGGAAACGACATAGAAAACCCAGTAGATACAGAGGGAAATCCTGTAAAGAATCCAGAAGTAAAAACAGGAGAAGTAGGAAGTTCATATACTACAGAAAGAAAAGAACTAGAAGGATATGAATATGTAGAAACACAAGGAGACGAACAAGGAACATTTACAGAAGAAGAGCAAGAAGTAGTATACGTATACAAAAAATTAACAGCAAGAGTAATAGTAAGATACTTAGAAAAAGGAACAAATGAAGAATTATTAGATGAGCTAGTAATAGAAGGAAATGTAGGAGACGTATATCAGACATCAAGAGAAGTAATAAAGAACTACAAATCAGCAGATCCAGAGCCAACAAACAGTGTAGGTAGAATGACAAAAGAAGAAATAATAGTAACATACTATTACGAAAGAATACCAGCAGGAAAAGTAACAGTAAAATATCTAGATGTAGACACAAAAGAAGACTTAACATATATAGAAGAACATGAAGACGGAACACAAGAAGAAAAGAAATATGGCTATGACATAGAAGGAAATGCAGGAGACAAATACACAACAGAAAAATTTGATATACCATATTATAACTTATTCAAAGTACCAGCAAATGCAGCAGGAGAGCTAACAGAAGATGGAGATACAGTAATCTACTACTATCAAAAGAAACCATTCAACTTTAGCATAGAAAAAATGTTAAAGAGTATTGTACTAAACAATGAAGTAAAGAACATAATAAATAATAAATCAACAAAAGTAGAGATAGTAGCTGCAACAATACCATATGCACAATTACAAGTATCATACAAAATAATTGTAAAAAACACCGGAGAAATAGATGGTAAAGCAAAAGTAATAGAAATGTTACCAGAAGGCTATAAGTTAGTAAATGTAGCAAATTATTGGGCACAAACAAAAGATGGAAACTTAGAAACTATAGTAGAATTAAAAGCAGGAGAAACAAAAGAATTAGAAGTAACACTTCAGTGGCTAAACTCAAACGACAACTTTGGAATATTTGAAAACACAGCGAAAATAGTAGATTTAGAAAATGAAGCAAACTTCAAAGAAACTTCAGAAGAAGATAATGTATCAAGTGTAGAGCTAATAACAAGTATAAAAACAGGTATGGAAGAAAATGTTATATTAATAGTAACAGGAATTGGCCTAATAATAACACTATGTGTACTAGTTTACTTATACGAAAGATACAACAAAGAAAGAGGAATACCAATGAGAAGAATAACTATAGAAAATAAAAAACTAGTAATTAAGAAGTAAACTATTTAACCCCGTCCCTAAAGTAACACACCTAGCAAAGCTAGGTGTGTTATTTGTGTTAAAAAATAAGAAATTAACTTAATTCTAACTCATGGACAATGCATGCAATAGCATAAAATGCATCATCATTTTTAGGAAAAATAAACTCAACATAATCTGCAGTATTATTAACCTTATAGTAAACCAAGTTAGTCAATGCAGTAGACACTCTTTCAGAATTTATACAATTTTCAATATTAGGCAAATAAACCTTAAAAGATAAGAAATCATCATTTAATATTTGAAAATTATACGTACCCGATTCTTTAGAAAGCTCAGAACTATACAATGTTTTAAGTTTAGTTTCACATTTTTTTATTACCCTTGCCATATAAGACTGAGAAAAACCTAGAAAAGATGCTATTTCATATTGATATATAGATGATAAATGGTATAGAAAAATTACTTTGTCAAGTGGTTTAAATCTGTTTAAAACAAGATTCATACAGCGTGATAACTCGCAATTTTTAAAGAAACTATTTTCAATATTAACCTTAGAAGGCACAAGCTCTTCAAGTGTAGTTAGATCTGTATCATAATGAGAATTAACATAGTCATTTAAAGAACGAGTAACATATGTTGCATCTCGCTTACAATTTCTAAAGTTAAAGAGCAAAGAGTTTGTAATGCACTTATAAGCATAACTTGAAAAACTTATGTTTTTAGATTCATCAAAACTATCAACAGCAGAAATAAGTCCAATTATAGCAATGGAAAGCAAATCATTAAAGCTATCTAAAGTAGATGGTCTAGTTAAATAGAATGAATTTGTTATCATAGTTGCAAGCCTCATATTATTTAAAATCATTTCATTCCGTTTAGCCAAATTATTTTGTTCAGTTTCATTATTCATAAATTAATCCTCCAGTATAATAAATTTTAATTAAAATTTAAAATATAAAAACAATCAGTTAAACAATTATAGCATAGAATTACAATAATTGCAAAAAAATCTTGTAAAAAAATGCAAAAAATGATATAGTAGCATAGAAAAATAAAATATTAAGGAAGGTAAAAAAATGAGTAGAGGAAAAAGGTATGACGACGAACCAAAGCTAAATATAAAAAAGGTTTTTGCTGTAGCTATTGCTTTTGCAGTAATAATAATGTTTATATTTTTAATAGTAGATTTGTTAAATGGGGGAAATTCACTATCAAATAAAAACTTTGCAACAGCATATTACGCAATATATGAAAATAATAAATGGGGAATTATAGACACAAAAGGAAATACGGTTATAGAGCCACAATATGATGAAATGATAACAATACCAGATAATTCAAAAAAGGTATTTATATGTGTATACGATACAAACTACAGTACAGGAGAATTCAAATCTAAAGCAATAAACGAAAAAAACGAAACTTTATACACAGAATACCAAAAAGTAGAAATAATAGCAAATAATGACGCAAATAACAACATGTGGTATGAATCAAACACATTAAAAGTACAAAAAGATGGCAAATATGGGTTAATAGACTTAAACGGAAAAAATATACTTGCGTGCGAATATGACGAAATAACTCCATTAATAGGAACAAAAAATATATTAATAACAACAAAAAATGGAAGTAAAGGGGCAGTAGACTGTTTAGGAAAGGTAATAATAGAAAATAATTATAAAACAATAACATCACTTACAAGCAAATATGAAGATGGCTTTATAGTAGAAAATGCAGAGGGAAAATTTGGAGTTATAAGCTATAATAAAGAAATAGTATTAGAGCCAAAATACGAAAAAATAGCAAATGTATATGGAAACAACATGTATGTAGTTACAGAAAATGGAGTATCAAAAATAGTAGACAAAGAGGGAAACACCTTTTTAGAAGGAAAATTTGAAGAAGTAAAAGAAATAAATGTAGATGATATAGTAGTAAAAAAATCAGGTAAATATGGAATCGTATCTAAAACTGGAGAAGAAAAGGTAGCAGCACAATATGAAGACTTAAAATATGCATTTTCAGAATACTATATAGCAAAAAAAGAAGGCAAATATGGAATAATAAATCTTACCAATGAAGAAAAGCTAGAATTCAAATATACATATTTAAGTTATTCATCAGAAGCAGGTTTTATACAAGCAGAAACAGGAAATTATGAAACAGAATTATTAGATAGAGACTTACAAGTTAAAGTAAAAGGAATAATTTCAGAAATAAATATAGATAAAGGGTATATAAAAGTAAGAGAAGATGACAAATATAAGTATTACAATTTATCATTGCAGGAAAGAGAAAACACAGATATTTTAAAAGAAAATACATTATTCCTAAAAAAAGAAAATGGAAAATATGGTTATACTAACGAAAAGGGAATTGTAGTTGTAGACTACATTTATGATGATGCAACAGAGCAAAATAATTATGGCTATGTAGCAGTAAAAAAAGACGGAAAATGGGGCTGTATAGATCAAAATGGAAAAGTAGTAGTAGAACCTACATACGACTTAACAAACAACTTAGTAATAGACTTTATTGGAAGTTGGCATTTAGCAGAAGATATAAATGCAAATTATTATACGAAATAATGCAAAATACCAATTAATTATTTACTATAGCACAACATATTAATTATTTACTATAGCACAACATAAAACAATCATAAGAAAATTACGGAAAGGAAAACAAATGAAATATCAGTACTCTTATTTTATTCATCCATATATAGTAGATGAAAAGAAATATAACCAATATATATTAAGATTGCTAAAAAACAAAAATTGTTCAATAAAAATATTAGAAAAGCAAAAAGAGTTAAATTTATATACATATTTTTTGCCTAAAATAAGGGAGTATCTATTTTGGCCATTTAACTTAACAAAAGAAAAGTTAGAAAAGTTAAATAACTTTGACGATAACATGAAAAGTACAATATTATCAAAAGAAACTTGCACAATATTCGAATATAAAATAGAAAATCAAATGCAGGCTAAAGTAGGTACAGAAAATGGCATATTTTTTGAAATAAGAAAAATAGAAACAATATGTTTCAATTCAGGAATATGCTTTCTAGTATTAAAAACAATATTAGATGGTGAACCTGAAGTGGATGATATGCTAAATTTTAATTACAAATTTAGAGACATAAATGCAAGGGTAAAAAATTTAACAGACTATGAAAATATACGAATACAAACCAATTCACTTAAAGATATAAGCACACTAGAAGAAATAGTACAGGAAATAACAGGCGGCAATAAAGATATAAAACAATTAAACATAGATGACGAAAGATTCTTAACATTTTCATATATGTGTTTAGATGCAGAAAAATGGAAAGATGAAGAAAGTTTCGAAAATGTAAAAAACACATTTATAAAATTTGCTAATGTAATGCCAAGTTCTGCCCACATAAATTTTGAAGAAGAAAGAAATAACATAAAAACGGTAGAAACATTAAAAAATGTTAAAATTGGTTTATCTAAACAAGCGGTAGTCCTTATGGCATCAGAGGCAAATACGGAAAACTATACAAAGTTACCATTTAAGTTTGAAAATGAATATTTATATACATACATACTAACCATATATCAAAAAATATATTTAAAGAAAGTAGTATTAGAATTTGCAAAAACAAAAAATATAAAAAAAATGAAACAAAAATTTATGGAGCTCACAAAAACTGTATATAATCAGGAAATAACAAACGATACAGAAGGTAGCATGTTATATGAAAAATTACTAAGAATATTAAAAGTAAAAGACTTATACGAACAAATAAAAACGGAATATGACCTAATATATAAAGAATTAAATATAAATAAAACAATAAAAGCAAATCATATAATACTTGGTATAGTATTTATTTTAATAGCTGTAAGTATAGCCAATATAATAATTGTATTATTACAGTAAATATAAAAGTAGAATTAGGTGAAAAGAATGCAAGGAAAATGTGGTATAGATATTATAGAAGTTGCCAGAATACAAAAAAGCATAGAAGGGCACCCAGAATTTGTAAATAGAGTATTTACGCCAAAAGAAATAGAATATTGTGAGAGTAAAAAAAATATGAAATATCAACACTACGCAGCAAGATTTGCTGCTAAAGAAGCGGTATTTAAGGCAATGTCTGAACTTTTAGAAAACAAATATGAGTTAGAGTGGAAAAACATAGAAATATTAAATGATAAAAATGGTAAACCACAAGTAAATTTTGTAGGAATAGAATTTAACCAAAGCATGCAAATAGACGTAAGTTTATCACATTTAAAGGACTATGCAGTAGCAAATTGTGTAGTAATAAAGTAAATAAAAAAATGCAACAAAAAAGTGCAATAATAAAAAGTGCAATAAAAAAGTACAACCAAAAAGTACAATAAAAGTACAATAAAAAGTGCAACCAAAAAGTATAATAAAAGTACACGTAAAAAAGAAAAAAGTCATAACAAAAAGACATCTGGTAAAATGTCAAGATAAAATTAAAAAATATTTTAAATTTTTTTAAGTACATTGATAATAAAAAGAG
>CANQDO010000071.1 GCA_947593355.1 uncultured Clostridia bacterium
AAATTTATTATATGTCAGCATTACACTTCCATTTTATTATATATGCTTATTTTTCCTTAAATATTAAAAAATATGCAGTCATCGTAAAAATATATAAATAAAAGTGTATAAATAAAAATATATAAATAAAAATACGTAAATAAAAAAGAACGTTAAATTAAAATTAAGCTCAAATCGGCAAAAAATGGAAAAAAATTTTAATTATAGCATTTTCTAATTCCTTCACTTAAAACACTAACAAATTTCTTTCATAATGGAAAAAAATTTACCACACTACACTTGTAATTTAGCCCCAAATATTATATAATAACAAACTAACAAAAATAAATCTAAAAGTACACATTAAAAAGGTTTATAGGCAAACCCTTACAAAAACCTAAATATAGCAAACAAGGAATGAAATAATAATGGTAGTAACTCAAGAACTTTTAGAAGACTTATACAATAGTGCAGGACAAGAAAGAAAACAAAGAGCATCAGAATACGTATTACAAAAAAGAATAAATATAACAAAAGTAATATATGATAATTCACAAAACTTTGAAGTACGTTCAAAAGTTAGAGGAAATAATGGAAATTATAATGTATTTATAAAAGTAGAAAATAATGAAATACAAAACCTAACATGTGAATGTCAAGACTATCATGAACACTATGGTGCATGCAAGCACATACTTGCAACCATGATGGAATTTTCTAGCAACAATCAATATGTAAGAATTTTTGCAGGGCAGAACAAGTTAAAAGAAAATGATATAAACATATATAAAAGTTATGATAAAAGAGAAGAAAAATACAGAACATTCAAGCAAGTTATAAACGCATTTTACAACTCAAATTATGAAAAGTCAGAAGAAAGAAAAACACAAATACTACCACATTCAGTAAAAATAGAGCCTAAAATAATATATGGCACATTCAATAAAAACATGAAAATAGAATTCAAAATAGGAGTAAATCAACTATACAAACTAAAAAAATTACCAGAATTCTATACAAGAATGCTTAACAAAGAAAACTACAAATATGGAACGAAACTACAATTTATACACGAAGAAGAAGCCTTTACAAAAGAAAGTATACCATTATTAAATTATATATTAAAATATGCAGAAATAATAAAATATGCAAACGAAACCAGCAACAATTATGGTTATTATGGAACTAACATTAATGACGACTACATAACAATATCAAACAGCGGAATGGACGAGTTATTTGAAATTTTAAAAAATCAAGAAATATTAATGCAAAGAGAATATTCAGAAACAAAAATTTTATTTTTAGACACAACTCCAAACATAGAATTCAAAATCGAAGAAGAAGGAAAAAACGAATATAAAATAATTGCAAACATAGATATATACGATTATGAAATAATAGAAGGAAAAAAATACACATATTTTCTAAAAGATAACATTTTATACAAATGCGACAAAAACTTTGAAGAAACGACATTAAAATTACTACAAATATTTAGAAACAACTTCACATCAGAAATTCTACTAAAAAAGCAAGACTTACCACAATTATTCTCATTAGTACTTCCAAAAATCAAAGACAACTTAAAAATAGACAACTTAAATCAAGAAGAAATAGAAAAATATATTCCAAAAGAATTATTTGTAAAACTATATTTAGACTATGATGTAAACAATCATATAACAGCCGACATTCAATTCGTATACGGAGATGTAGAATTTAACCCACTATTAGAACAAGAAGTAAAAATTGCAAGAAACATAATACAAGAAGATGAAATATTAGAAATGTTCAGAAAAAGTGGATTCATGTTAGACATCTCACATGCAAGATTAATATTAGTTAGTGAAGAATCGATTTATAATTTCCTATCAGTAGAAATAGAAACATACATGCAAAAATTTGAGGTATTAGCAACCGAAAACTTCAAACAAAAAGAAATAACACAACCCAAAATAGGCACATTAGGAGTTAGAATAGAAAACAATCTATTGCAAATAGACTTTTCAAATTTAGACTTTGATCCAAGCGAACTAAAAGACATAATGGAAAAATACAGGTTAAAGAAAAAATATCATAGGTTAAAAAATGGAAGTTTTCTATCATTAGAAGAGAACGAAACAATAGAATTCATAGACAGTGTTACAAAAGGCTTAGACGTAGACTACAAAGAAATAGAAAAAGGAAGTATAAAATTACCAATATATAGAAGTATGTACTTAGATAGACTTCTTCAAAACTTAAAAACAACAAACATAGCAAAAAACGCAGAATATAAAAACATGGTAAATAATATACAAAACGCAGAAGAAATAAAATTACCAAATGCACTAAAAGCAGAATTAAGAGAATATCAAAAAACAGGCTATAAGTGGTTAAAAATATTAGACGAATACAAAATGGGTGGAATTCTAGCAGACGACATGGGATTAGGAAAAACAATACAATTAATAGCCGTAATATTATCATATATAGAAAATACCAAAAATCCAAAACCAAGCATTGTAGTATGTCCAAGTTCATTATGCCTAAACTGGCAAAATGAAATCGAAAAATTTGCCCCAAAGCTAACTACACGCGTAATAACAGGAACGTTAGAAGACAGAAACAAAAAAATCAAATCTACAGAAAAATACAACCTAATAATTACATCATACGACTTATTAAAAAGAGATATCGAATCATACGAAGGTCTACAATTTAAATACATTATTGCAGACGAAGCACAATACATAAAAAACAACAATACACAAAACTCAAAAGCCATAAAAAAACTAGTAGGAGAAACAAAATTTGCCTTAACAGGAACACCAATAGAAAACTCATTATCAGAACTATGGTCAATATTTGATTTCACAATGTCTGGCTATTTATTTGGGTACAGAAAATTCAAAGAAATGTACGAAACTCCAATAGTAAAAGACGAAGACGAAAAAGCAATGAAAAAACTAAAAATGTTAATAGAGCCATTTATATTAAGAAGAGTAAAACAAGAAGTATTAACAGAACTACCAGACAAGACCATAACAATATTAAATAATGAAATGCAAGGCGAACAACAAAAAATATATTTATCATATATGCAAAATGCAAAACAAGAAGTCAAACAAGAAATAACAGCAAACGGTTTCGAAAAAAGCCAAATAAAAATATTAGCACTACTTATGAGATTAAGACAAATATGTTGTCATCCTGCACTTTTTATAGAAAACTATAACGGGGAAAGTAGTAAACTAAATCAATGCATGCAAGTATTAAAAGATGCAATAGACTCAGGCCACAAAATACTGTTATTTTCAGGCTATACAACAATGTTTGAAATAATAGAAAAACAATTAAAAAATCAAGGAATAAAATACTTTAAACTAACAGGGCAAACAAAAGTAGGAGAAAGAATAAATTTAGTAGATGAATTTAACACCAATGAAGAAATAAAAGTATTCTTAATTTCACTAAAAGCAGGAGGAACCGGCTTAAACTTAATAGGAGCAGACGTAGTAATACACTACGACCCATGGTGGAATTTATCTGCAGAAAACCAAGCAACAGACAGAACCTACAGAATTGGCCAAAAACGAAACGTACAAGTATATAAACTAATCACCAAAAACTCCATCGAAGAAAAAATATACCAACTACAGCAAAAAAAGGCAAAACTTATAGACAATATGTTGTCTACAAATGAAACATTTATAAACAAACTTTCAAAAGAAGATGTAATGGAGCTATTCAGTTAAACAATTGAGCAGTTAAACAATTAGGCAGTTAAACAATTAGGCAGTTAAACTATTAGGGACGGGGTTAAATAGTTTAGCACGCTAAACTATTTAACCCCGTCCCTAATAGTTTAACTGCTTCTCAGAAAGGAAAAAACAATGAAAAATTATATAACCATAATAGGAGCAGGTCTAGCCGGATCAGAAGCAGCCTATCAAATAGCAAAAGCAGGAATAAAAGTAAAACTATACGAAATGAAACCCACAAAATTTTCGCCAGCCCACTCAAACCAAAACCTAGCAGAAATAGTATGTAGCAACTCATTCAAATCAAATCTGCACACAAATGCGTGTGGGTTATTAAAAGAAGAATTGCGTATATTAGATAGTTTACTAATAAAAATAGCAGATGAAGTCAGTGTGCCTGCAGGTCAAGCATTAGCAGTAGATAGAGAAAAATTTTCACAAAGGGTAACACAAGAACTAGAAAAAATAGATAATATAGAAATAATACGAGAAGAAGTAACAGACCTCGAAAAAATAAAACAAGAAGGAATTGTAATAATAGCGACAGGGCCACTTACATCAGATAAATTATCTATGCAAATACAAAAATTAACAGGCCAAGATAAACTTGCATTTTATGATGCAGCAGCACCAATACTGCAAAAAGAAAGTATAAACATGAATATAGCCTTTTGGGGAGATAGGTATGAGCAAGAAAGAAAAAAAGATGAAGAAATAGAAGACTGGAAAAAAAGAATAGAAACGCTTTATGGAAAAGATGATGCGTTAAGTAAAAATGAAATGCAAGCAAATAAAATAGAAAATGACACAAACTATATAAAGCAAGGCAATGAATTAAGCAACCAAAAAAGCTATATAAACCTTCCAATGAACAAAGAAGAATACGAAACTTTTTGGAAAGAATTAGTAAACGCAGAAGTAGTAGAGCTACACGAATTTGAAAAAAGAGAAATATTTGAAGGATGTATGCCAATTGAAATAATGGCAAAAAGAGGCATAGACACGCTAAGATATGGTCCATTAAAGCCAGTAGGCTTCACAGACCCACGAACAGGAAAAAGACCATACGCACTAGTACAATTAAGGCAAGACAATAGTGAAGGAAGTTTATTCAATATGGTAGGATTTCAAACGAACTTAAAATTTGGCGAACAAAAAAGAGTATTTAGCATGATACCAGGCTTGCAAGAAGCAACATTTGTAAAATATGGAGTAATGCATAGAAACACATTTATAAATGCACCACTATTGTTAGACGAAACATATAATTTAAAAGAAAATCCAAATATATATTTTGCAGGCCAAATTTCAGGCGTAGAAGGCTATGTAGAATCTATCAGTTCAGGAATGATATGTGCATTAAACGCAATAAACAAAATAAACGGCAAAGAAAAAATAATTTTTCCAAAAGAAACCATGATAGGAGCTCTAGTTTCATACATATCAACAGAAAATGAAAACTTTCAGCCAATGAATGCAAACTTTGGAATATTACCAAGCCTAGAAGAAAAAATAAAAGACAAGAAAGTGAAGTATGGTAAATTAGCAGACAGAGCAATAAATACATTAAAATCAACCATAAAAAGCAAGAATATTTGAAAAGGTAAAGCGAAAAACAATGAAAAGTAATTATTAAAATTAAATGAGAACAATACTTAATATTTTACAAAAGTAATACAAATATATTAAATTTGTATTACTTTTTTGAGAAGTATTGCGAAAAAAGAAGATTTATGATAGAGTTTTATAAGTAAATAGAATTTTATAAAAAATTTACATAAAATGTTGCAAAAATAGTAAGATTATGGTAAAATAAAAGATGGATGTGGTATTAACCATAAAGGGGGTTTATATATGGAAGAAAATTTAAAAAGATATGAAGATTTATCAATATTAATGGAAAAAATTGATGAATCAATGAAACTATCAGAAAAAAAGTCAGAGGAAATAGATGAAGAGGAAATTAGCTTATATGTTGAATCAAAACCAATGATAGTAGATGAGAAAAAAGAGACAATGGAGAAAATGAAGCAAGACAAAGCAGAATTTGACGAAATGACAAAAAATGCAATAATAAATGCAAAAAGAGAAGCATTGTTAATAAGAAAAGAATCAGAAAAAAAATACGAAGAAGCACTTGTAGAAACAATGCAAAAGCAAAATGAAATACAAGAAAAATTAAACAAAATGAGAAGTAGATATTCATCACAAGAAGAAAACGATATAGAAAGTCTAAAAATGGCAGAATCAGCTGCTGAAAATGCAATGGAAAACGTAAAAGAAGCAATGAATAACATGCAAAAAGACCATTTTGGAAGAATATCTAAATTAGATGAATATGAAAGCAAACTTAGTCAATATGCTGTAGAATTAAATATGGCAGACGAGTTAGATAAAGTAGAAATTAATAACGAAGATATAGAAAAAGCAGAAGTAGAAGATGAAAAGCAAGAAGCAGAAAAAGCTGAACAAACACAAGAAACCAAAGCTATAGAAGATGAAAAGCAAGAAGAAAAAACTGAACCAACACAAGGAGAAGAAGTTAAAGAAGAAACTAGCAAAGCAAATAACACAATAGAGCAGGTACAAGCAAGTGTTATAGCAAGTAAATTAGAACAACAAAAACCTACACAAGAAAACGTAGTAGTAAATAAAGCAGAACAACAAAAACCTACACAACAAAACGTAGTAGTAAATAAAGCAGAATGGCAAAAGCCACAACAAGCAAATGGAATAGTAAATAGACCAGAAGAAAAAGCAGAGGCAAGTAAGCCAGAAAATGAAAAATCAGATAAAGAAAGTATAAAAGGAGAAATTATACTAGATGCATTTACTGAAATAGAAATAAATGCAAAAGAAGGTAAATTAAAAATATTCTTCCCAGACGAAAAAATGAATAAAGAAATACCACTTAAAGAAATAATAGAAAACAGAAAACAACTATATAGTAGAGTAGAATTAAGAAAAAAAGTATCAAACTATTGTAAAAATATGAATTATGGAATTTTAAAAGAATGGTCATTAATGAAAGATATAAATCCAGCCATAATCACAGCAATAGATCTATATGGAACAGGAACTGACTATGAAGAATATTTAGACGCTTTAGCATCTAAATACAGCGGAATGCCATTTAATGTAAAATATGATTTAAAAAATTCAACAATGGATCCAAAAGACTTTAGATTAATGAATAAATTTGCAAAAAATGATAAAGAACTATATGGTGTAACAGCAGAAGGAATAGAAAGAAATTGGCTAGAAAAAATAATGGACAGAATAAAGAATGTAAAATTATTAGGCAAAGGAAAAGAGCCAGAGCAACTTGAAGAATCTCAAAATTCACAAAAAGAACAAAGAAAAAGTTTCATTAAAGAGCAAGAAATAGATAAAGAAACGAAGGAAAAGATGGAACAAGTAATGGAACAATACAAAGAGGAACAAAATAACATTAAAGAGGCAGCCAATAACACACATACAATCGACAATTCTGAAGAATCAAAGAATGACACAGAAAACAAAAAGGACGAAGACGAAGTATCATTATAAAAGCATTAATCCGTAAGCAAAATACATAAACAAATTGTCAAGTAACAATAATTTTTATAGTAAAAATTAATAGAAAACACACCTAAATTATTGACATAACTTATAAAAAATGATAGAATAGATATCGCTATTGTAAATTGCTAAAAAATGGCAATTCCGTAGCGATATTTATTTGTTTATAAAACGAAAATCAAGGAGGTGAAATTTAAGTGCCAACAATCAATCAATTAGTAAGAAAAGGAAGACATACTGCAATAACAAAATCTACATCACCAGCTCTTCAACATGGTTACAATTCAATGAAAAAAAGAGTAACAGATAGAAGGTCACCACAAAAAAGAGGTGTATGTACAGTTGTTAAAACAGTAACACCAAAGAAGCCAAACTCTGCATTAAGAAAAGTAGCAAGGGTTAGACTTTCAAACGGTTATGAAGTAACTTCTTATATACCAGGAGTTGGACACAACTTACAAGAGCACAGTGTTGTTCTAATAAGAGGTGGTAGAGTAAAAGATTTACCCGGTGTTCGTTACCACATAATAAGAGGTACATTAGACACAGCAGGAGTTAAAGACAGAATGCAAGGTAGATCTAAATACGGAGCAAAAAAACCTAAAAAATAATAAGTAAGCCTAAAATATTGTTAACAATATAAAGTTTAACAATATATAGGCAAATAGGTAAGCTTTAGAAAAATCAAAACATTAGTGCATATAAGAAAATACTAATTCAAGGTTAAAGATTATAAATTAAGTTATAATAAATGCATAAATTGAGTAATATAAGTAAATTTATGCATATAGCAAAAATTATAATCTGAAGGTACTTAAATTTAGAATAGATTATACGCACTGTACGGAATAAAATTCCGAGTAACTTTGATATTTATATAAATATCAGTATATTGAAGATTACGCAGAAATAAGAATAAGGTCATAAGTAATAATAAAAATTAACAAAAAACCAAAACTTATTTCTCAAAATCTAGAAAAGGAGTGAAGAATAGTGCCAAGAAGAGGATTTATAGCAAAAAGAGATGTCATTGCAGACCCAATGTACAATAGCAAAGTTGTTTCAAAACTAATAAACCAAGTAATGTTAGATGGAAAGAAAACAGTTGCACAAAAAATAGTATATGATGCATTTGATATCATAAAAGAAAAAGAACAAAAAGATCCACTAGAAGTATTTGAAGCAGCCGTTAACAATGTAATGCCAGTTCTTGAAGTAAAAGCAAGAAGAGTTGGTGGTGCAACATACCAAGTACCATTAGAAATAAGACCAGAAAGAAGACAAACATTAGCATTAAGATGGCTTGTAATATATGCTAGAAGCAGACATGAAAAAACAATGGCAGAAAAATTAGCAGCAGAAATCATGGATGCAGTAGTAGGAAATGGTGGAGCATTCAAGAAGAAAGAAGACATGCATAAAATGGCAGAAGCAAACCGTGCATTTGCACACTACAAATGGTAAAATGCAAAAGCCAACAAAAAAGTCAAATATGCATTTGTGCATTATAAGTGGCAATAAGAAAAACACAATAAGTAGTAATAAAAAATGTAAAAAATTGCATACTGTAAGTGGTAGAAAAAAAGTTGCATAGCGCAACATACTTAAATACCATAAAATATAAAAAGAAGGATAAAACCTACGGAAAGGGGAGAAAATAAAAAATGGCAGGAAGAGAGTTTCCTTTAGAGAGAACAAGAAATATAGGAATAATGGCTCACATAGATGCAGGAAAAACAACAACAACAGAGAGAATACTATTCTATACAGGTAAAACACACAAAATAGGAGAAGTTCACGAAGGTGAAGCTACTATGGACTGGATGGTACAAGAGCAAGAAAGAGGAATAACAATCACCTCAGCAGCAACAACATGTAAATGGTTAGACACAAGAATAAACATCATAGACACACCAGGTCACGTTGACTTCACAGTAGAAGTTGAAAGATCACTAAGAGTACTAGATGGTTCAGTACTTGTACTAGCAGCCAAAGGTGGAGTTCAACCACAATCAGAAACAGTTTGGAGACAAGCAGACAAATACAAAGTACCAAGAATGGCCTATGTAAACAAAATGGACATCACAGGTGCAGATTTCTATGCATGTGTTGAGCAAATGAAAACAAGGCTAAACGCAAACGCAGTTCCAATCCAATTACCAATTGGAGCAGAAGATAACTTCCAAGGAATTGTAGACTTATTAAAAATGAAAGCATTCATCCACAAAGATGATTTAGGAAAAGTAATAGAAGAACGTGAAATACCAGACGACATGAAAGCAGATGCAGAAAAATACAGACAAGAAATGGTAGAAGCAGCTGCAGAGCAAGACGATGAATTAATGATGAAATATTTAGATGGTCAGGAACTATCTGAAGAAGAAATCAAAAAAGGATTAAGAAAAGGAACAATAGACAATACAATAGTACCAGTAACTTGCGGATCATCATACAAAAACAAAGGTGTTCAAGAGTTACTAAACGCAATTGTATACTATATGCCATCACCATTAGATATACCTGCAATAAAAGGTGTAACACCAGATGGAGAAGAAACAGAAAGAAAAGCATCAGACTCAGAACCATTCTCAGCATTAGCATTCAAAATAGCAACAGACCCATTTGTTGGAAAACTATGTTTCTTTAGAGTATATTCAGGAACATTAGATGCAGGATCAACAATACTAAACACAAACAAAGACAAAAGAGATAGAATGGGAAGAATTCTATTAATGCATGCAAACCACAGAGAAGACTTAGACAAAGTATATGCAGGAGATATAGCAGCAGCAGTTGGACTAAAAGAAGTATCTACAGGAGATACACTTTGTGATCCATCAGCACCAGTTATACTAGAATCAATGGAATTCCCAGAGCCAGTTATTGATATAGCTATTGAGCCAAAAGACAAAGCAAACAGCGAAAAAATGGGAATAGCATTAGCAAAACTAGCAGAAGAAGATCCAACATTCAAAACATATACAGACCATGAAACAGGTCAAACAATCATCGCTGGTATGGGTGAGCTTCACCTAGACATAATAGTAGACAGATTAAAAAGAGAATTCAAAGTAGAATGTACAGTAGGTAAGCCACAAGTTTCATACAAAGAAACAATAAGAAACAAAGTAAAAGTACAAGGAAAATTCATACGTCAATCAGGTGGACGTGGACAATATGGTGATGTATGGTTAGAAATGGAACCATTAGAGCCAGGAAAAGGAATAGAATTCGAAAGCAAAATCGTTGGTGGTGTTGTTCCAAAAGAATACATCAAACCAATCGAAGATGGTGTTAGAGAAGCAGCTGAAAGCGGAGTTTTAGCAGGATACCCTGTTATAGACTTCAAAGCAACACTAGTAGATGGATCATACCACGAAGTTGACTCTTCAGAAATGGCCTTCAAAGTAGCAGGATCTATGGCATTCAAAGAAGGATGTCGTCAAGCAAAATCTGTATTGCTAGAGCCAATAATGAGAGTAGAAGTAACAGTACCAGAAGAATACATGGGAGATGTTATAGGAGATATAAACTCAAGACGTGGAAGAATGGAAGGAATGGAAGCAAGAGCCGGAACACAAATAATAAGAGGCTTCATACCATTATCAGAAATGTTTGGCTATGCAACAGACTTACGTTCAAAAACACAAGGTAGAGGAACATACTCAATGGAACCATCACACTACGAAGAAGTTCCAAAATCAGTATTAGACACAATAGTAGCAGCAAGAGCAAAGAAACAAGAATAATAAAAAATAACAAGCTCAAACAAGTAAAAAGTATATAAAAGCGAAAAAAAATGTAAAACACTTGCAATTTTGGCAAAAATGTTATAAAATGCAGATGTTATAAAAAAGTCATTAATTTTAAAAATTAAAATATAAAAAAATAAGGAGGAAAATTTAAATGGCAAAGGAAAAATTTGAAAGAACGAAACCACACGTTAACATTGGAACAATCGGACATGTTGACCATGGTAAAACAACAACAACAGCAGCTATTACAAAATATTTAGCTTTATTAGGAAAAGCACAATACGAGGCATATGATGCAATAGACAGTGCCCCAGAAGAAAAAGCAAGAGGAATCACAATTAACACAGCACACGTAGAATACGAAACAGAAAACAGACACTACGCACACGTTGACTGCCCAGGACACGCAGACTACGTAAAGAACATGATCACAGGTGCTGCACAAATGGATGGTGCAATATTAGTTGTATCAGCAGCAGATGGACCAATGCCTCAAACAAGAGAGCATATATTGTTAGCAAGACAAGTTGGAGTTAAATATATCGTAGTATACTTAAACAAATGCGATATGGTTGACGATCCAGAATTATTAGAATTAGTAGAAATGGAAGTTAGAGACTTATTATCAAGCTATGACTTCCCAGGAGATGAAATTCCAATTATAAAGGGATCTTCATTAAAAGTACTAGAATCAACATCACAAGATCCAAACGCTCCAGAATATCAATGTATAAAAGAATTAATGGAAGCAGTAGACAGCTACATTCCAACACCAAACAGACCAGTTGATGAACCATTCTTAATGCCAGTAGAAGACGTATTCACAATTACAGGACGTGGAACAGTTGCTACAGGTAGAGTAGAAAGAGGAACAGTAAAACTACAAGACGAAGTTGAAATAGTAGGAATCAAACCACTTAACAAAACAGTAGTTACAGGTGTAGAAATGTTCAGAAAATTACTAGACCAAGCAGAAGCAGGAGACAACATAGGAGTATTATTAAGAGGTATAGATAGAAAAGACATCGAAAGAGGTCAAGTTCTAGCAAAACCAGGAACAATACATCCACATACAAAATTCAAATCACAAGTATACGTTCTAACTAAAGAAGAAGGTGGACGTCATACACCATTCTTTGATGGATACAGACCACAATTCTACTTTAGAACAACAGACGTTACAGGTGTTATAAAATTACCAGCAGGAACAGAAATGGTAATGCCAGGTGATAACGTAGATATGGAAATAGAATTAATCACTCCAATAGCTATAGAAAAAGGATTAAGATTCGCTATTCGTGAAGGTGGTAGAACAGTAGGTTCAGGAGTTGTTTCTGATATCGAAGCCTAAACTAATAGGGACGGGGTTAAATAGTTTAGCACAAACAAGCTAAAAAGCTCGTTTCTAAATATAAAAAAACTGAAATTTAGTAAATAACTAAATTTCAGTTTTTTTTGCAACAAAATTTAAATCTCAGCCACTATATAAAAATATTGTGCTAAACTATTTAACCCCGTCCCTATTAGTTTAGCTAATGGTTTATGTAATTTTACATTAATGACTTAATTTATATAGAGCATATTGATTTAATGATACTCCTTCTTGCTCTGCTTCAACTGTTAATTTGTAATGTAATGATTTTGGTATTCTTACTACAAACTTACCACTAAAATCTTCATAACCAACTGGTAATGGCACATCAAATCCATTTTCTAATTTTGTTTCGATCCATCCTTTCATTGCATCTTTTAAATTTGTATAGGCTTCTTCAAATGTTTCTCCTGTACTTTGGCACCCATCTAATTCCAAAACACGAGCATAGAAATAAGACCCACTTTCATCTCTAATTGAATGTATAATATAATTGTATGGTAACATCATATAATATTCTAAATCCTTCATAAAACCTCCCTCCCTCATATAGTGTACTCAAAGAACAGGATTTTATTCTCCTATTCTTCTAAGTACATCTTTTACATAAACTGCCTTTAATGGATTATCCTCCTTTATTGTGATTACATCTCCTGCTTTGTTTATAAAATTTCTATGTGATGTTCCGTTTTTTTGTTTTCATAATATATCCATTGTATTCTAAAACTTTTGCTAATTCTTGAAATCTAATCCCATTTGGCTGTCTTTTCATCTTTTGTACAATCTTGTTGATATCTGGCATTAATATTCCTCCTTTAATTAGAAATATTTGCCTCTTTAAAAGACTAATTATATGATACTACATTTAATACTATTTGTCAATATTCTTATTTATTTTTTTCCTTTATAATTGGCTAAACTAATAGGGACGGGGTTAAATAGTTTAGCACAAACAAGCTAGAAAAGCTCGTTTCTAAATATAAAAAAACTGAAATTTAGTAAATAACTAAATTTCAGTTTTTTTTGTAACAAAATTTAAATCTCAGCCACTATATAAAAATATTGTGCTAAACTATTTAACCCCGTCCCTATTAGTTTAGCGTTTCTTAAATCTAATATCATCTCCAAAGAAATAGCAAATATTATAATTACCAACAATACGAGAAACAATTCTCTCATCATAAGTAGCAAACAAATTCTGCAAGCTCAAATTCGTAGAAATAATAGTTTTAGTAACCTTGCCAGAATTAAGAAGCCTAGAATTAATAATATTAAACAACTCAGCAAACTTAACGCTATTCATACTTTCAGTACCTAAATCATCAATAATTAGCAAATCAACATTTAAAATATTGTCACAAATATTTTGGTTAGAACTATTAGAAATAGACTTACCAAACCTAAAATCAATAATAGAATCTAGCATAACTGGAGCAGTCTGATAAAGCACAGTCTTACCATTCTTAAGCAGTTCATTAGCAATACAACTAGATAAAAAAGACTTACCCAAACCAGTATTACCAGTAAACAAAAGATTCTTTTCATCGGGATTATCAAAATTATCAATAAAATGCATACAAATATCCTTAATTTTTTCTATATTTTTTCTAGGAGAAAGTTTAGTCTTATATTTACCTTCATCAACTTCATCTGAATAATAATGCAAATCAAAATTTTCAAAATTATCATTCTTCAAATTAGAAATATTAGATTTATTAAACTCAATATCAAACAATCTTTGTTTTAAACAATTACACATATGAGTAGAGCCATTTTCCGTAATATATCCAGTATCATTACAAATTTTACACGAAAAATCAGGTTTAAAAAAATCTTCAGAAACATTTAAACTCTTTAAAATATCAGCCTTTTGTTTTTTTAGTTCATCCACTTTTTTATTCAAATCATCTAATAAAGAAGGGTCATTAGAAGCAAGAAGCAATTTAGAAATACGAATAGCCTCTTTACTTAATGCCACATCAATTTCATCTAATTTAGGATTGGCCTTATATAAACTCTCTTTTCTATTATTTGCATCATCTATTGCCTTTTCTCGTCTCAAAGAGTACTCTTGCAATAGAGATTTTAGATTAGAACTGCTCATAATAAATCTCCCCCTAACAACTTAAGCATTAAACATTAAACTTTTAGGGACGGGGTTAAATAGTTTAATGCAATTAAACTATTTAACCCCGTCCCTAAAAGTTTAATTGTTTAACTAAACACGTAACTTCTTTATAATTTTAATCTCATCATACAACTTTTGTTTATGAGTTTCCCTATCAACTATAGCCTGCAAATATTCTTTCAAAACCTGTTTATAATTATCAACAGTTTCACCAGATTCAAAAAGAATTTTCATTCCCTCCAAGTAATATGCTTGATCCTTTTCTTTTTTAGAATCAAGTCTTTTCTCATCATATTTTTGAATAGTTTCAAGCCTTTTAACTTGTTCCTTCAAATAATCTATATATTGCATAACACCACTAATTTCATAATAAGTATCATCAATAACAACTTTAAACAAAGCCTTCAAAATAGTAGGATTAATTTTACCATGTTTATAATTTTCTTTAAGCATATCCAAAGCAACAGTCTTCATATAATTAGCAGGTTTAGCATCTTGAATTAAATCTTTTAAAGTTTCAGAAATATTAACGTGAGTAGTATATTGCCTCTTAGTAACTATTGCGTCATATTCATCAGCAACACGGATAATTTGAGCAACATAAGGAATATCCTTTTTAGTTAAACCATTAGGATAGCCAGTACCATTAAGAGCCTCATGATGGTATAAAGCGCCATCAGCATAAGGTCTTAATTTTAAGTCCTTCATACACATTTCATACCCAAAAGTAGTATGTTTTTTAATAATTTCATATTCTTCAGGAGTCAACTTCCCAGGTTTTGAAACAATTTCTTTAGGAATACATAGTTTACCTATATCATGCAAATATCCACAAATAGTAGCATAAATAGTAAAAGCCCTTTTACACTTTAAATATTCACAAACTCTACAAACTAAATTAGCAACATTTTCACTATGTCTCCTAGTAAAAGGATCTAACCTTTCAAGAGTAGCTAACTGATACTTCATAGTTGAATCTAAATTATATGATTTTAAATTAGTAGAATTATAAAAATCGAAGGTTTCTTTAAACATAATAAACTTGTCCTTTCTTATTTCAATAAAATATGTATAACTAATAATAGAACTTAACTTTTTAAACAATATCTCTTTTCTATTTGATACTATAATAGCATTTTTTTAAAATTTATACAATAAGGAGTGCAAAAAAATTGGACATTTCAGTCGGGGACTATCCAAAACTGAGACAAATGGGACAAGCTTTGTTCAATTATCAAATATCATAATCAAAACGAAAATGAAAATTCAAATAAAGTCTAGTAAAATTTGTCAGAATATGTTAAACTATGAATATAAATTATAGGATAGTTACAATAGAAAAGGAGCAAACAAATTATGAAAAAACTATATATATGTGCTATGGAAAAAGAAGCAGAAGGAATAATAAAAAAACTAAACATGCAAAAAGTAAAAGAAAACACATATACAAATGAAACCGAAACAATGTTAATAACAGGAATAGGTAAGCAAAGAACAGCAATAAGCCTAACCAAATATTTAACTGAAAACGAAAAGCCAGATATAGCAATAAATATAGGTTATGCAGGATCAACAAACATAGAAATAGGAACATGGGTAAATGTAACGAAATCATACAATTATGAATGGGAAATTCCAGGGGAAGAAAAATATAGCATGAAAGATATAGGAAACCAAAACTTAATAGAAATAAATACACATGAAAATTCGAAGAGCACAGTCATTGATAAACAAGATAAAGAAATTAAAGAAGATAAAGAAATTAGAGAAATTAAAGAAAATAAAGAAGTTATAAAAGATATAGTTATACCAAAAGCGCCATGCTATTCAGCAGAAAGCTTTATAACCAAAACACACATACAAGAAACAGTAGTATTTGACATGGAACTACACTCAATAGCCATAATATGTGATATGTACAAAATACCATTAGTAGCATTAAAAATGATTAGTGACAACTTAAGCATGGACAAGTATTATGAAAATATAGAGAAAAAAGAAATTAAAAATTTAGAAACTTGCTTAGATATAATATAAATTATGAAAGCATAACAAAAGCAAAAAATTTAGAAACTTGCTTAGATATAATATAAATTAAGCATAATGCAAACACACATAATAAATGTAAATTATAATAAATGTAAATTATTATAAATGTAAATTATTATAAACGTAAATTATTCGCAGTAAAACAAATGGGCAAAAACATTAAAAATTGTAAAATAAAAAGAAAAACAAAAAGAAAAGTAGGAGAAAAACATGTATTTAAAAAGGTTAGAATTACAAGGGTTTAAATCATTTGCAGACAAAACAGTCTTAGAATTTAAGCCAGGAATAACATCAGTAATAGGGCCAAATGGCTCAGGAAAAAGTAATATATCAGATAGCATTAGATGGGTATTAGGGGAGCAAAGCATGAAATCACTAAGAGGTCAAAACTCTTCTGATGTTATTTTTGCTGGAACGCAAAACAGAAAATCATTAGGCTTTGCAGAAGTATCAATAGTAATAGACAACACAGATGGCAAATTACCAATAGAATATACGGAAGTAACCGTTACAAGGAAAATATATAGAAGTGGAGAAACAGGGTATTTCATAAACAAAACACCATGTAGGTTAAAAGACGTATTAGAGCTTTTCATGGACACCGGGATAGGAAAAGATGGCTACTCAATAATAGGACAAGGAAGAATAGACGAAATATTAAGCAACAAATCTGAAGACAGAAGAAAAATATTCGAAGAAGCGGCAGGAATAGTAAAATACAAAACAAGAAAGCTAGAATCAGAAAAAAAGCTGGAACAAACAAAACTAAATCTTCTAAGAATAAACGACATACTATCAGAAATAGAGTCAAACCTAGAGCCACTTAAAGCACAATCTGAAAAAGCAAAGAAATTTTTGGACTTAAGAGAAGAGCTAAAAAACATAGAAGTAGGGTTATTTTTATACAACATAGAAACATATAAAGCAAAGCTAGAAGAAATAGTAAAAGACGAAGAAATAATGCAAAATCAATATGATGATGAAGACGAAAAACAAACAAAAGCAAGAGAGCAAAAAGAATTATTAAAAAAGGAATTAGACGAAATAACAGCAAGAATAGAAGAAGTGCAAAATAGCAGTTTTGAAAGCACAAACAAAATAGAAAAAATAAATTCAGAAATAAATGTATCAAAAGAAAGAATAGAAAACAACAAAACAAATAGCACACG
>CANQDO010000072.1 GCA_947593355.1 uncultured Clostridia bacterium
TCTTCTGAAGGTTTTTTAGGTATTACAATTTCTATTTGAGCTATAAAATCCCCTCTTCCTCCTTTTCCGTCTTTGTAGCCTTTTCCTGTTATTTTTATTTTTTCTCCGCTACTTGTGCCTTGTGGGATGTATAATTTTATTTCTTCGCTTATTCCTTCTATTTGTTTTCTAGTTCCTAATACTGCTTCCCATGGTGTTATTGGTATATTGGTATATATGTCGTAACCTCTAAGTTTATATTGTTTTGTGTCTTGTATTTCTATTTTTATAAATAGGTCTCCACTTTTTCCTCCGTTTTGCCCTGTTTTTCCTTGCCCTATTAGCCTTATTTTTTCGCCGTTTCGTATTCCTGCTGGTATTTTTACAGTGAATGTTTTTATTTTTCCATCTATTGCTCTTAATGATATTTTTTTGTTTGCTCCATAATATGCTTCTTCTATTGTTATTTTTATTTCTGTTTCTATGTTTTCGCCTTTTATTGGCTGTTTTTTGTTTTTCGCCTTTTCGGTTTTGGTCTCTTTTTCTCCAAATAGTATGTTTAAAAAGCTTGATTTTTTTTCTCTGCCACCTTCTTGTTTTTGCTTTCTTTTTCCTACATTAGAGTACCATATTCTATCATATTTTCTTTTGCTTGCTGGCTGTGATAGTATTCTATATGCTTCGTTTATGTCTTTAAACCTTTCTTCTGAAATTATGTCTGTGCTTACATCTGGGTGATATTTTTTGGCTTGCTCTCTGAATGCTATTTTTATTTCTTCTATTGTTACTTTATTATTTTCTAATTCTAATATTTTATAATAATCTTTAAATTTCATTTGACATCCTCCCAAATTCTTGGTGAGGTTATTATATCACATGAATTTCCGTATGAAAAGAGATTTTTTGTATTTTGCATTATTTTATATTGTTTTTATAATTTTGTCTTTATTTTTTCTAAATTATGTGTTATAGTTTTTTATATTTTTATATTGTTTTATTCACATTTTGAACATAAATTTATTATATTATATTAATTACCAAAAATTGTTCATTTATTTTTGTATATGCGTGTGTTATAATTAATATACAAATTATAGTGTGATATTTTTATTTTCATACCTATGGTCTTTTTGAGTAAAGCAAGAAAGGAATGAATTTTATAATGAAGTTTGAAAAATTGAATGAAGATAAAATACGTATTATTTTAACAGGTGATGATTTGATAAAGAAGGATATTGATTTTCATAGTTTCATGTCTAATTCTATTACTTCTCAAGATTTGTTTTTTGATATGCTAGATGAGGCTGAGAAACAAATTGGTTTTGTTACTAAGAATTATAGAATTCGCATAGAGGCTTTGGCTATTTCTAGTGGTGATTTTGTTATTACTATTACTAGAAGTCTTCCTGATGGTGTTAAGGAAAAACCTCCTATTAAAAAGAGTTTTCATGTTAAACGAAAGTCTTATAGTTTGAAGTCTAATAATTTAGTTTATAATTTTTCTACTTTTGATGATTTTAGCTATTTTATGGATTTCTTTAGGAAGTCTAATTTTAATTTTAATAATGTTGCTAAGAATATTTGTTTATATTTTTATAAAAATACATATTATTTAGTTTTTTGTGATGTTAATAATGAACATGAAGATTTAAAGAAGTTGCTTTCTTGTATTACGGAGTTTGCTTCTTTTGTTAATTGTTCTTATCTTCTTATTAATAAGCTTAAAGAGTGTGGTACTATTTCTATTAAAAATAATGCTTTGAAGAATTATGTTTTAAAGTTTAATTAGTATTTTGTTTAATGTAATATCTTTTAACTGTTTTTAGTTAAAAATAATAGAGAATATTTTTGTAAAATATTCTCTATTTTGTTTTTAATATGATACATAATTGAATGGATTTTGTGGTACTCCATTTACTCTAACTTCAAAGTGTAGGTGATTTCCTGTTGAGTTTCCTGTTGAACCTACTGTTGCTATTGTTTGACCTTGTGATACTTTTTGCCCTGCTTTTACTGATATTGATGTGCAGTGTGCGTATAGTGTTTGTACTCCGTTTCCATGTGTTACTATTACGTAGTTTCCATACCCTCCACCACATCTACAACCTTTTGCTGAAGAGAACCCTGGATAATTGTGTGGACAACCTGTACATACGGTTGTAACTGTTCCGGCTGCTGCTGCATGTATTGCTGTTCCTTTTGCTGTTCCAATATCTATTCCTTTGTGGCTACTGTTCCATCTTGCTCCATACCTTGATGTTAGAACTCCTGATACCGGCCTTATTAGTGATATGCCTATATTTACTTTTTGTGATGTGCTGGCTACAGTAACTGTTTCTGTGTATGCTGCTGTTGTTGTTACCGCTCTTCTTACTGGATCTGGCTTTTGGTATAGACTTGCTACACATGTTTCTACATTTGTAAATTCTTCTAGCTTTGTTTCATATTTTTCTACTATTCCTAAGTTTTCTTTGTTTTTGCTATTTTTTTCTTTTAGCTGATTTACTATTTGCTCTGCTTGTGTAAAGTCTGATACATACGCTTTTGTTTCGTTTGCAACTGTAATTGCATAATATTTATAATATTCGGTTCCTTCACTTATTATTTTATTATATATTTCATCATCATTTGTTACAATATCTTTTTTTAAAAGACATAGCTTATATTGTGGTAGTTTCTGTATGTCTACGAATGCTACATTTTGATTTCCTGAACCATTTTTTATATATTCATTTATTTTTTCTTGCATTTTGCTTTTGTTTTCTATATAACCAATTTCTTCTCCATTTAATGTTACACTGTATATTGGTTTATATGAAAATGCTAATATTCCTAATATTAAAAAGGCTGCTATGACAATTAATATTGTAAACTTGGACCATGTTCTAAAGTGTACTAGTGCTTTTTTTACTTTACTAATATTAAACATCTCCTATCTTTTTTACTATTTTTTTCTAATTTATTTTATAACATTATATGAATTTTTTCAAGACTTATTTACTTTTTTATTTACTTTTTTTGCTATTTCCGTATGACGTGTTGCTTTTGGATTAAAAAAAATTCCTTAAAGTTTTTTCTTTAAAGAATTTTTATTTAAGTATTGTTTTGGTTTTGTATTTTATTATTGTAATTCGTTTCTTACGGTTTGTATTTCTATTATACTTGCTGGTTTTGCCGGATTATAATATCCTTTTGTTTGTGCTACTTTATATAGTTCATATTGGAAACTTTCATCATTATTTCTTATTTGTTGCATTGTTTGCCTTAATTGCATATTTTCTGTTTCGGTTATTGCGTTTTGATACATGGATAGATTTGATTTTATTCCGCTTAAAACGTCGTTTACCATTGTTTTTTCGTCCATATTTGTTATCATTCCTTTCTTTGCTTCCGTTAGTTTTATGTCTACGAAAAGCACCTCTTTTAATTGTTTTTGTTTAATTGTTTAAAAAAGACATTAATTTTTGTTTTGTATTTAATGCATCTTGTGCTGATTTTGTAAACATTTGCTTTATTTGAGGATCTACTGCTTGTGATGCATAATTGTTTAGTTTTTGATATGCTGTTTCTTGTGTTCCTATTAAATGCCTTAAATTTTGTAGTTCCACTTGTGTTAAGTTTGCCATTTTTACCCTTCCTTTCACGCATTATTATCTTTATTATTTACTTTTTTTCTTGGTTTATTCAATTTTTGTTTGCAAAAAACTCACACATTTTGTTGTGTGAGTTCTTTACATTTTTATTTATATTATTTCTAATCCTGCATATTTTGCCATTAGTCTTTTGTGACCCGCTTTGTCAAAGTTTATGTCTACTTTTAAGTCATCATCTTCAGGTTCTACTTTACTTATTGTTCCTTCTCCAAATCTTTTGTGATATACTCTTGTTCCTTCTTCATATTTTGTTATGTCTACCGTTTCTGATTTTGTTTTGTTTAAACTATTTAGGAAACTTTCTGCTGTTCTAAATTGGAATCCTCCATTGTTTATATTTTTGTTTGATGCTGCTATTTTTACTTCTGGTTCATTGAATTTGTATGTTTTTATGTTTGTTGCTATTCCTGTTTTTCTTCCATATTCCCAATTGTATGATGTGTCTTCAAATTCATCTTCTGAACTGTTTTCTTCTATTTCGTTTAGTCCTTCTAGTAATTCTTTTGGTATTTCTTTTACAAACCTTGATATTGCATTGTATGAAGTTGACCCAAACATTGTTCTATGTTTTGCACATGTTAATGTTAGGTATTGTTTTGCTCTTGTTATTCCAACGTAGAATAGTCTTCTTTCTTCTTCTATTTCTTTTTCTTCTCCTATTGATTTATATCCTGGAAAAATTCCTTCTTCCATTCCTACTAAAAATACTACTGGAAATTCTAGCCCTTTTGCACTATGTAATGTCATTAATGTTACGGATTCGTCTGTTTCTTCTAAATTGTCTACATCACTTGATAGCGTTATGTTTTCTAAAAATTCGTTTAATGAGTTTTCTGCAAATTGTTCTTCAAATTCTATTGCTACTGTTAATAGCTCGTCCAAGTTTTGTATTCTACTTTCCGCTTCTACGGTGTTTTCTAGTTCGAGTGATTTTATGTAACCAGTTTTGTTTAATACTAATTTTATTATTTCTGATACATCTATTTCGTCTTTTTGTTTACGTATTTCTTCTATGACTTGTATAAATTCTCTTGAGCTTGCAAATACTCTATTTAACTCGTATTGATCTGCATTTTTTATTATTTCATACATTGATGTTCCTGTTCTTTCTGATATTTCTTCTATTGTGTCTAAACTTGTTTTTCCTATTCCTCTTTTTGGTTCGTTTATGATTCTTTTTAATGATAGGTTGTCTGATGTGTTTGCTATTAATCTTAGATATGCTATTGTGTCTTTTATTTCTTTTCTTTCATAGAATTTTAGGCCACCTATTATTTTGTATGGTATGTTTTCTCTTCTTAAAATGTCTTCTATTGCTCTTGATTGTGAGTTCATTCTATATAATATTGCAAAGTCTGAATATTTGTAATATTCTTCTCTTTTTAGTTCATTTATTTTTTCTACTATGTATGTTGCTTCGTCGTATTCGTCTTCGCCTTGATATATTTCTGGTATTTTTCCTTCATCGTTTTCTGTCCATAGTTTTTTTTCGTATTTTGCTTTGTTGTTTTTTATTACTGCGTTTGCTGCTTTTAATATGTTTCCTGTGCATCTATAGTTTTGCTCTAATTTTATTACTGTGGTTCCTGGAAAGTCTTTTTCAAAGTTTAGTATGTTTGTTATGTCTGCACCTCTAAAACTATAAATTCCTTGGTCATTATCGCCTACGACTGTTACATTTCCATATTTTGATGCTAATATTGTTACTAATGTAAATTGTGCTTTGTTTGTATCTTGATATTCGTCTACTAGCACATATTTGAATTTTTCTGTGTAATATTCTAATATGTCTTCGTTTTCTGTTAGTATTTTTATTGTGTAGTTTATTATGTCATCAAAGTCTATTGCATTGTTTTCTTTTAACCTTTTTTGATATAGCTCATATATTTCTGCTATTTTGCTTTTTCTGTAGTCGCTTGCATATTTTATACTATATGCTTTTGGCTCTAACATTTCATTTTTTGCATTACTTATTTCTGATAGAACACTTCTATCCGTAAATAATTTGTCGTCTATATTTAAACTTTTTAGGCATGCTTTTATTAATGTTTTTTGGTCGGTTGTGTCAAATATTATAAATGATGTGTCAAAACCTATTCTGTCTATAAATTTTCTTAGTATGCGCACGCAAATAGAATGGAATGTTCCCATCCATATGTCTTTTGCAGATTCTCCTACCAATTTTTCTACTCTTTGTTTCATTTCGTTTGCTGCTTTGTTCGTAAATGTTATTGCGAGTATGTTCCATGGTAATACTTTTTTTTCTGCTATTAAGTAGGCTATTTTGTGGGTTAACACTTTTGTTTTTCCACTTCCTGCTCCTGCTATTACAAGACATGGTCCTTCTGTTTGTAATACAGCTTCTTTTTGTTTATTGTTTAATTCTTCTATTAATTCTTGCATTTTTCTTACCTTTCTTTTTTATAAATTTTTTAGCTTTGGCTTATTCTTGTTTAACGTTTTATTTGCTATTTTTTATTAATTTGTTTTTATATTCTATTATTTTTATTGTATTATGTCAATTATTTTTTCTAAATTTTCTTCTATTTCTTTTGCACATTTTCTATATACTTCTGTGCTAAAGCCCCATGGATCTGAAATGTTTATATTTGTACTTTTATTTATATCATTTTTTTCTGCATATTCTTTTATTGTATATACTTTTTCTTTTAAGTTTGGGTATAAGTAATTTACCATTTGCTTATGTGATGTTGTTGCACATAATATTAAGTCCATTTCTTCTATTTTTGATTCTTTTATGTTTGTTGCTCTATGTTTCCTTATGTCTATGCCGTATTCATCCATTACTTGTATTGCATTTTCTGTACATACATCTCCTGTGTAGGCTGTTGTGCCTGCTGAATATACTTCTATTTCTTTGTTTTTTTGTTTTGCTAACTTTTTTAGCATTGCTTCTGCCATTGCACTTCTACATATATTCCCTGTACATATAAACATTATTTTCATTTTATGTTACCTCGTTTTTTCTTTTATATTTATCTTTAGCTTTTATATTATATCAATTTTATAATTATTATACAATGTTTTTCTGTTTTATTTTTCTATTTTAATTTTTAATATTTTATATTAGCTTTTTCTCTGTTTCATGAAATGGTAAGTGCTACTATTCCTATTAAAAATCCAATTATGTTGCCTAATGCTGTTATTTTTCCTTTATATAATTTGTTTGCTTCTGGTATTAATTCTCCAGATACAATGTATAACATTGCTCCTGCTGCAAAGCTTAAGCATATTGCTATTATAGCTTTTGATATTCCTCCTACTAATGCTCCGAAAAAGGCTCCTATTCCTGTAGTTATTCCTGATAATATAACATAGAAAATTACTTTTATTGAATTCATTCCTCCATTTTTCATTGGTACTGACATTGATATTCCGCTCTGGTATGTCGTGCAAACATATTGCTATTGCTAATGAATAGCCTAATACTATTGATGCTCCGAATCCTGAGCCTATTGCTAATCCTTCTGGAAAGTTGTGTAATGCTAGTCCTATACTTACTATAATTCCTGTTTTTAATAAACTATTATTGCCTTTTATTGCTTTTTCGTTGAATTTTGTTTGCACTATGTTGTCACAAAATATCATTACTGCTACCCCAAATATTATTCCTAAAGTTACATTTATTATATTTGATATTTCCATTGCTTCTGGTATTAAATCAAAGCAGACTATTGCGAGCATTAATCCTGATGCAAATGCTAATATGAAACTTAAAAATTTATTTGTTGTTTTTTTGAAACATACTCCTATTATCCCACCTATTGTTGTTCCAAATGTCCCAAAAAATAATCCTATTAGTGTTGTTTTTAGTAAATCTTCCAATTTTATTTCCTCCTATAATATTTTATATTTATTTTTTAATATTATTAGAACTTTTTTTAATTAAATATATACCAAATAAAAAAAGACCTTATATTTTTTATAACGGTCTCTTTTATCTTTAAAGGTGAATTTTTACTTCGCCTAATTTTGTATTATTCTTCTCCTTTTAATCTTTCTGCTCTATCTGCTGCTATTAAATTATCTATTGTTTCGTCTAAATTTCCATTTAAGAAGTCTTCAAATTGATATACATTAAATCCTATTCTATGATCTGTTATACGTCCTTGTGGATAGTTGTATGTACGTATTTTTTCGCTTCTGTCACCACTTCCTACTTGACTTTTCCTTTCACTTGCAAGTTCAGAATCTCTTTTTGTTTTTTCTTGGTCATATAACCTTGAACGTAATAACCTCATTGCATATTCTCTGTTTTGTACTTGTGAACGTTCAGTTTGACATTCTGCTACTATTCCTGTTGGCATGTGTATTAGCCTTACTGCTGATGATGTTTTGTTTACGTGTTGTCCTCCTGCTCCTGATGCTCTATATACTTCCATTTTTATATCTGCTGGATTTATTTCTATTTCTACATCTTCTACTTCTGGAAGTACTGCTACCGTAGCTGTTGATGTGTGTATTCTTCCACTACTTTCTGTTTCTGGAACACGTTGTACTCTATGTACACCACTTTCGAATTTTAGTCTACTGTATGCTCCTTTTCCTGTAATCATGAATGATATTTCTTTGTAGCCTCCTAATCCAGTTTCATTTTCGTTTAATACTTCTAATTTCCAGTGTTTTCTTTCAGCATACATTGTGTACATTCTATATAGTGTTCCTGCAAATAGTGCTGCTTCTTCTCCACCTGCTCCTGCTCTTATTTCACATATTACGTTTTTGTCATCATCTGGATCTTTTGGTATTAATAGTATTTTTAATTCGTCTTCTATTTGTGGCATTCTCTCTTTTGCATTTAGCATTTCTTCTTCTGCTAAATCTTTCATTTCTGGATCTTCCATCATTTCTTTTGCTTCTTCATAGTCTTGTTTTGCTTTTTTATATTCTCTATATTTTTGAACTATTGGCTCTATTTCTGCATGTTCTTTCATGTATTCTCTCCATTCATTAGTTCTAGATATTACTTCTGGATCACTTATTTTTTTTGTTAATTCTTCATATCTTTTTTCTACTGTCTCTAATTTATCAAACATAAAAACTCTCCTTTTCTTATTTTTACCTTATCTATTATACTATAAATATTTCATTTATTCAACCTATTTATTGAAAGTATGGTTTTATGTTAAGAGGGTGTCCTAAAATAGAAACCCGAAAGCAAAAATTCCAGTGAGAAATCGCTGGAATTTTTGTGTGTAAAATTTTA
>CANQDO010000073.1 GCA_947593355.1 uncultured Clostridia bacterium
TATATTCCTTTTGTGTCAAATCTTGGCGTTTTTTCTGTATATTTCAGTATTTCCGTAAATTTGTATTTTTTATTTGTTTTGGTGATTTTCCATGTTTTTACTATGTATTTTTATTGTATTTTATTTTTACATTAGTTTCATATAATATTTATATGCTAATATTCTTTTGGCTGATTCGTTTATTCTTTCTTCTGATATTTCATTGTTTTTTACTGCATTTATAACTGCATTTCTTTGTGTTTCGTAGTCAGATGTTAATATTATATCATTTCCTGCTTGTACTGCTATAACTGCTAATTTTTCTTTGCTTGCAAATTGGGCTGCTGCATCCATTGCTAAGTCATCTGTCATTATTAATCCTTCAAATTTAAGCTCTTTTCTTAATATTTCATGCATTTTGCTTGAGAGTGATGCTGGATAGTCTGCGTCTATTGAGTTTACTTTATTGTGGCTTACTAATATTGATTGTACTCCCGCTTCTATTCCTGCTTTAAATGGCAAAAAGTCTGATTTTTCAAATGTTTCTAAACTTCTATTGTCTACTGTTACTGCTGTGTGGCTATCTTTGTTGTTTCCGTAACCCGGAAAGTGTTTTAATGTTCCTGCTATATTTTGGCTTTTCATTGCATTTACAACTGTTTTTACATATTCTGATGTTTCTTCTGCTCCCTTTCCAAAGCTTCTTGAATATATAAAGTCTGATGAATCTGTTGAAACGTCTGATACTGGCGCTAAATTCATGTTTATTCCTAAACTTAATAGTAACTGTGATTTTTCTATTGCATCTGTCCTTATTTTTTCAAGCCCGCCTTCTTTATATAACTGCTGTGGTGATTTAAATTTGCTTTCTGCTAAGTTTTTGTTTGAGCTAACTCTGCAAACTAAACCTCCTTCTTCGTCTACACCTATTATCATTGGTATTTTACTTGCTGTTTGATAGCTTTGTATCATATTTATTACTTGCTGTTTTGTTTTTCCTTCAAAGTCCCTTCCAAATAGTATATAGCCACCTGGCTGATATGCACTTATTTGCTCTACTGCTCCTGATGATGGACATCTTGCCATGAACATTTGACTTATTTTTTCTTCTAATGTCATTTGCTTTAGCTTTTCTTCTGCTTGTTTATAATAACCTTGAAATAATGTTTCCTCATTTTCTGATGTTTGCGTTCCTTCATTGTTTTCAGTTGCTTGTGTATTTTCATTTAACTGTGTATTCTGATTGAACTTTTTATCATCATTTAACTGTGTGATTTCTTTATTTAGCATTATTGCTAAAGTTATTAGTGTTGCAATTACTAAAATTATAAAAATTACTACTAATATTTTTACAATTTTTAATTTCTTCATTTTATCTTCCTCTCTTGTTCTGCCTGAATGTATTTTTGACTATAAAATTTATTTTTTATAAAAAGTATAAATTTTTATTAATTTCATTTTTATAATCTTATCATTTTACTTTTTGAAAATCAACCTCCTTTTATCATATTTATGGATTTCCGTATATGTTCTGAGCTTGCCTATTTAAGCCATTTTAGCATATTTACTTTTAGTTTTGCTTTTCATATTGCATATATACTCTTTTTCCAAATTTTATTTCATTAAACCATTTTTGTAGTTCCATAATTACAATTGGTGCAAATGATATTAATATTGTGTATAGCCATTGTGTTCTATTTAAAGGTACTAATTTAAATATTTCTGCAATTTGTGGTATTATTACTACTATTATTTGCAATGCTGTTCCTAACAAAAATGCTCCTATTAAATATTTATTTTCAAATATTCCACTTTTAAATATTGATTCTTCACTTTTTATGTTGAAACTGTGTACAAGTTCTAACATTCCTAAAGATACAAATGCCATGGTTCTGCCTACTTCTATTCCATATAAGTTGTTTCCTATGCTAAATGCAAATAATGTAAGCATTCCGTAGCATTACGCCTTGCGTGAATATTTTTCCCCATAGCCCATCTGCAAATAAACCTTTTTTTGAATCTCTTGGTTTTCTATTCATTATGTTTTTATCGGCTGGCTCTAAACCTAATGCTATTGCTGGAAGTGAGTCTGTGACTAAGTTAATCCATAATAGTTGTATTGCAAGTAATGGACTTTTTAAACCTAATAATATTCCTATAAATATTGTTACTATTTCTCCTATATTTGTTGCTATTAGGAAATGTATGGCTTTCCTAATGTTTTCAAATATATTTCTTCCTTGCTTTACCGCTTCTACTATTGTTACAAAATTATCGTCTGCTAAAACCATGTCTGCTGCATTTTTTGCAACATCCGTGCCGTTTTTGCCCATGGCTACTCCTATATCTGCATTCTTTAGTGCAGGTGCATCATTTACTCCATCTCCTGTCATTGCAACAACTGCTCCTGTGCTTTGAAATGCTTTTACTATTCTTACTTTATGCTCTGGAGATACCCTTGCAAATACTGAATATTGCATTATATTTTTTTCTAATACATTTTGTGGTATTAAGTCTAATTCACTTCCTGTAATTGCAAGATTCCCTGGCCTTAGTATTCCTAATTCTTTTGCTATAGCTACTGCTGTTGCTATATGGTCTCCTGTTATCATTACTGTTTTTATGCCTGCACGCCTACATGTTGCTATGGCTTCTTTTACGCCTTCTCTTGGAGGATCTATCATTCCTATTAACCCTACAAATATTAAGTCGTTTTCTATGTTTGCACTTTCTATTTTGTTTGGCAAATTACTTATGTTTTTATAGGCTACTGCTATTACTCTTAAGGCTCTATTTGCCATTTCTATATTTTCTTCTTCTATTTTTCTTAAGTTTGATGTGTCCATATTTTTTATTGTCGTTCCTGTATAATATTTGTTACATCTTTTTATTAGGACGTCTGGCGCACCTTTGGTAATAACTAGATAGCTTCCATTGTCTTTATGTATGCTTGTCATCATTTTTCTGGTTGAATCGAATGGCAAGTCTGCCACTTTTTCGTATTCTTTGTATAAATTATATTTGTTTATATTGTTTTTTAATGCACTTTCTACTATCGCTATTTCTGTTGGCTCCCCTATGAGACTTTGCTTTCCATTAAATGATTGTGCCTCTATTTCGACATCTGTACACATAGAACCTAATTTTAGTAAATGTTCTTTGCTTGCGTTTTCCATTGTGAAAAATTCTACTACTTGCATTTTGTTTTGCGTTAATGTCCCTGTTTTATCTGAACATATTACACTACTACTTCCTAATGTTTCTACTGCTGGTAACCTTCTTATTATGCTATTTTTCTTTGCCATTTTTGTTACGCCTATTGATAGTACTATTGTAACTATGGCAGGTAGTCCTTCAGGAATTGCTGCTACTGCTAGACCTACTGATGTCATGAACATTTCTATTATTGGTATTTTCTTAAATAGTCCTATTATAAATATTGCTACACATATTACTAAACAACCTATTCCTAGTGTTTTTCCTACTTGTGATAACTTTTTTTGAATTGGTGTTTGAGGTGTTTCATTTGTTATAATCATGTGTGCAATTTTTCCTACTTTTGTGTTCATACCTGTTTCTGTTACTATTGCTTCACCATGCCCATTTACTACTATTGTTGAAGAAAATGCCATATTTATAATATCTCCAATTGGTGCATTTTCATTTGCTATTATGCCCTCTTCTTTAGTAATTGGTACTGTTTCCCCTGTTAGGCTTGACTCATCTATTTTCAAATTTGATGCGCTTATTATTCTTGCATCTGCTGGTACATAGTTTCCACTTTCTAAGAATACTATATCTCCTGGTACAACTTCTGTACCTTTTATTGTTAATACTTTTCCTCCCCTTCTTACTTTTGCAAGTGGTGCGGTCATGTTTTTTAGAGCCTCTAGTGATTTTTCTGCTTTTGATTCTTGAATTAATCCCATTATTCCATTAAATATTACTATTGCTATAATTATTATTGAGTCTATGTAATCTCCACTGCCATCAAGTTTTGCTACTATTGCTGAAATTATAGATGCTATTATTAGTATTATTATCATGAAGTCATTAAATTGTTTTATAAACCTTATTAACAGGCTTTCTTTCTTTTTGTCTGCTAATTTATTTTCTCCAAAATGTTCTATTCTTTTTTGGGCTTCTTCTTCCGTTATACCGTATTCTCTGTTTGTCCTAAAGTTTTTCTCAATTTCGTTTATTGTTTTTGTGTACCACATAAAAAACACTCTCCTTTGTAAATATTCATAATATTATTTATATGCTTGTATTTATTTTTTATGAGCTTTTATGAACATTTTGAGAGTGTTTTTTATTTGTTTTAATTTTTTAATTTCATTGATAGTAGCTTACTTATTCCGTTTTCTTCCATTGTAACTCCATATACTGTGTCTGCTGATTCCATTGTTCCTTTTCTATGTGTTATTACTAGGAATTGTGTTTCTTTGCTGAATTTCTTTAAATAGTCTGCAAATCTGTATACGTTTACATCATCTAGTGCCGCTTCTATTTCATCTAATATACAGAATGGTGCTGGATTTATTTTTAATATTGCAAATAGTAATGCTATTGCGGTAAAGGCTTTTTCTCCTCCTGATAATAGCATCATGTTTTGTAATTTTTTGCCTGTTGGTTGTGCTCTTATGTCTATTCCACATTCTAATAAGTTTGATTCGTCTTCTAGTATTAGCTCTGCTTTTCCTCCACCAAATAGTTCAATGAATACTTCGTTAAAATATTTATTTATTAAGGCAAATTTTTCTGCAAATTGAGTTTTCATTGTTTCTGTTATTTCTGATATTAAATTTCTTAATTTTCCTGCAGTGTTGTCTAAGTCTAAACGTTGCTCGCACATAAAGTCGTACCTTTCTTTTGTCTTTTTGTATTCTTCTATTGAGTCTATGTTAATGCTTCCTAGGTCTCTAATTTCATTTCTTAAACGGTGTACTTCTTTATTTGCTACTTGAATATTATTTGGCTTTTCATACCCTTCTGCATTGTTTGGTGTTATTTCATATTCTTCCCATAAGTTGTTTATGACCTCGTCTATGTCTTGTTCCATTTTTGTTTTCTTTACGTCTATTTTTACAATTTGCTCTTTTAAGTCTTCTATTATTTTAAATTTATCTGCTATTTCTTGTTCTTTTTGACTTAATTCTTCGTTTTTGCTGTTTCTTGATGTTTTTAATTCTTCTACTATTCCTCCACTGTTTTCTACTTCTTGCTTTATTTGTTCTATTTGTGCACTTAATTCTACTATTGCCTTTTCTAATAATTCATTTTCCTGTTTTATTCTTTCTATTTCTTCTTCTTTATTTTTTATGCTTGTGTTGTTGTTCTGTATGTCTGTGTTTATTCTTTCTAGCATTTCGTCTATTGATAAATTGCTCTCATCAAATGATGATACTGATATTTTTAAGTTTGTTATGTCTAATTTTAAATCGTCTATATATTTTTGGTTGTCTTTGTTTGCTCTTGCAAATTCCTCTATAACAGCATTTAATTCGTCTATTTCTTTTTTTAGGATTTCTATTTCTTCTTCTTTTTGCTCTTTTACATTTCT
>CANQDO010000074.1 GCA_947593355.1 uncultured Clostridia bacterium
TATCATTATATTCTGCTGTTATGTCTGTTCCTGTTATTTCTACTTTATCTGGCATATGTCCATTTAATGGTGGTATTGTTCCTGTTAAATATGAAGATTTTAATATTGCTAATTCTTTTTCTTCTCTTGTTTCTATATAAAATGATAAATTTACACTTCTATTTTCTTTATCTATTACTTGCTCTACATTTTGTGCTCCTGTACGGTAGCCTGTATAATCGTATATGCTACAACTTACACTTGCATACCAGTCTACTGTAAAAGTTACTTCTTTGCTTATATTCGTTATTGTTCCATCAGCTTTTTTATGCTTTCCTGTTAATATTATTTTGTTTTCTGAATTGCTATATTTCTTGGTGTCTGTTCCTAAACTTGGTGCTTTTATTGTTCCATATATTAATTTTTGTGTTCCTTTTTCTACATCCTTTAATTCTATTGATGTTGTATTTTCTGATATATAGTTTCCTTCTATTACATTGTCATCTACTATTGCTGTTTTGAAATTAATGTTTTGACCTTTTATTTCTATTTTTCCTTCTGTTAATGTACCTTCTGTTAATACATTTAAGTTTATGTATAGAGTATCTGTTGCTGTTATTTCTCTACATGTTCCTCTTATTTTGTCTGCATATCCATCATTGTTTAAGTCTCTTAAAAAGAAGGCATCAAATTTTACATAGCCTGCTTCGTCAACTTTATCTTCACCATCATTAACTTTTTGGTATTCCATGGCACGTGCAAGTTCTGGATCATATATATTATTTATTTGCTGTGAATTTCTAAACAACGTACTTAATAGCAATACTACCAAAAGTATTATTGCTATTGCCCCGAATTCCACTACTTACAAGTATTTTTTTATTTTTCCCGCCAATTATTATTCTTTTTGGTTTTACTTACTTGTTCCTTCTTATTCTTTAAATTTTTTCCATTTACTTCTTGCATTTTTGTACCTCCCAAAACTATATATTTAAGAATATATAAATTTTTATTTTTTCTACCTATTTGTTTCCTGCAACACTAGAAATGTGTTATTTCCATAAGTATTTTTCCGCTATTGCGGATTTTATTTGAATATAATACCATTTTCACATTTTTGCCAATTCTATTCGCCTAATAATGCTTTTTACTCTACCCTTCATTCTACCCTATAAATTCTACCAACAGAAAATGCTTCGGTGTATCGCTACCAGTGAAAAGTAGCTACCTTATGAAAAGTGCAGCCCTGCACCCAATGAAGTCGTTGTTGGTGTACGGTTCGATTTTGGTGCGGTAACCCGCTGGTGTTTTGTTGCTGACGTTGACGTAAAGGCCCCCACGCAACACCCTGCAGTCGGTGCCGTAGACCTCTATGGTCCAGTCGTATACATTACCCGCTAAATCATATATGTTCTTCGCTTTGGTTTTTTCACTTGACCCTGCTGGAATTCTTGTACCTATATTTTCTTGCTTTGTTGCTTCTCCAGAGCCATCTCCATCATTATCATATTGTAATGTCACATTATAATAGTTTCCCCAATCTTTTGAATCTGTTGCTACATCTTCTTTGTCTATTCCATTATCACTTTCTATTATCCACATTAATGCTCTATCAAACTGACTTCCAAATATCATACTCGTTACTACATTTTCATTTGCTCCTCTTAACTTTTTACATTTTTCATACATCGTGTACCACGTTTGCTCTCCTATATCTTTATCCATTCTTCTTACTACTGCTTCTCCACTTAAGCTTCCTGTTTCATATCTTCCTATATAAAAGCCTCCATATTTTGCTATGCTTTCTATACTTGTTTCAAATTCTTTTTCTAAATTCATTAAATGCTCTAATGCACTTTCTGCTCTTAATCCACATTGTCTAAAATATTGTGGAGTGTCATAATCTTTTACTACATCTGGCTCTCTATATGTTGTAGAAGAATCTAATTTCATTACTCCTTTTGATTCACTCCATTTATATGGTTTTGCTCCTGTTGTAGAATCTATACCTGTTCCTGTATCTGTTGTAAAATCATATAGCTTTCCCCACATCTTTCCATTGCTATCTATTCCATACATTTGGCTTACATCCGGTACTGGTACCCATACATATTGGTTTCTATCTTTTCTAGCTTGTGCTACATTTTCATCATTTACTGGCTCTGCTCCTTCATATATTACATAGCCTCCTGATACTTTGTTTTCTCCGTCTACGCTACTTCCTACATAACCTCTTGGCACTGGCACATTTTTTCCTTCTGCATCTTGTTTTATTTCCATATATTCATTGCTTTCTTCTATTCTCTCTATATTTTTTATATAGTCTCCTTTTGCCTCCATTGCTTGCATTCCTGTTTTTTCTGTTTCTTTCAGCGTATTTACTGTTATTAATACTGTTAATATGGTCACTGCTAATATTGTCACTACTATTACAGCTGATATCAACTTTATTTTTATTCCTTTTATTGTCTTTTGATTTCTATTAATCGTTTTTGTTCCTTCATTTTCTTTTAACATTCCTGCGTTCTTTTCCATTTTTTATTTTTCTCCTTTTATTAAATTTTTTGTATATATGTATACATGTAAATACGACAAATAACCATAACTGCCATTAAAATGGCATATTATGGTTATTGCCTTCTTTTTTATATTCTTTTTTATTTTTATATTTTTTTGTTGTTGATTTTTACATATGCATATTTTTTCCTTTTGGCATACGTTTATTAAAGGGTTATCGTATACCCCCCCCGCGAACATTTTTTCGCTATCGTCTAATTTTTGCACTTTTTCGTTGATTGTTCTTTTCTCTTTATTTAATTCTTGTAATTTGTTTATTTTAACTTTATTCATTATTACCCCTACTTAAAAATTTTTTTCTATTTATATTTATTATACATATTTAGTATTGCATTGTAAATGGCAATTTCATGCATTTTGAGGCACCCTACCTTTTTGACTTACGGAAGCTACATTTAAATGTTTTTTTACATTTTTATTACTTTTTTTGATTATCACTTTTTTAGTCCTCTACTTTCTACTTTATTCATTTTTATTCATTTAAAACTGCATTATTGGGTCGTTGTTTTTTTAACAATTAAAAAATAGCTGTAAGCCTAATATTACTAGCTTACAGCTATTTTATTTACAATAATTATTCTTGAGTGTATGGAAGCATTGCTATTTGTCTTGCTCTTTTAACTGCTATAGTTATATCTCTTTGATGTTTAGCACAAGCTCCTGTTGCTCTTCTTGGTAAGATTTTACCTTTATCATTAACAAATTTTCTTATTTGTTCTGGATTTTTATAATCTAACACAAGATCTTTATCTGCACATAAAGGACATACCTTTTTTCTTATTTTTTTAAATCTTGGGTTAAAATCTTCATCATTATTATTGTTGTTATTTCTATTATTCTTTTTATTTTTCTTATCTGCCATTTCTTTTCCCCCCTATTCTAATTAAAATGGTAGGTCATCTCCTGAAGATACTTCAAAGTCTGAATTTGAGTTTGCTGTATCTGGCATTGTTCCAAAAGTTGCATCAAAGTTTGTTGAAGATGCATCTCCATCTCTTTTACTATCTGCAAAATATGCTTCTTCTGCAACAACTTCCGTTATATAATGCTTTTGCCCTTGATCATCATCCCAATTTCTAGTTTGAATTCTTCCTATTACTCCTACTTGTTGACCTTTTTTGAAATATTTACTACAAAATTCTCCTAATTTACTCCATGCTACTACATTTATAAAGTCTGCTTGCCTCTCTTCTCCTTGCCTAACAAACCTTCTATTTACCGCAAGTGCAAAAGATGCTACTAATGTATTATTTGTTTGTGTATACCTAACCTCTGGGTCTCTAGTTAATCTTCCCATTAATATTACTTTATTCATAAATTACACCATACCTTTCTATTTTAAAGGCCCTTTTTTTT
>CANQDO010000075.1 GCA_947593355.1 uncultured Clostridia bacterium
GTATTTTATTAGCATTCCATCTGAAGTAGAATAACTTTGTGTTCTTTTATTTGTTAATGTATGTTTTCCATCTAATATAGTCTCAGAGCTAAAATATCCTCCTACTATAAAGCCTCCATCTTTTGTTTCTGCTATTGAGTTTATTCCATCTGTATCTTCTCCTCCTATTGATGTTGCCCATTCTACTTCATAGCCTTCTCCATCTTCTGCCTTCTTGTATTTTATTAACATTCCATTTTCTGAACCTTCATTTGTTAATGTATGTCCTCCATCTAATATAGTCTCAGAGATAAAATATCCTCCTACTATAAAGCCTCCATCTTTTGTTTCTGCTACTGAATTTATATTATCACTGTCTTCTCCTCCTACTGATGTTGCCCAGTCTACTTTTCCTACTACTTTTCCTTCACTTGTTTTTCCTATTGCAAAATACGTTTCATCTGCTAATTCATATTTATCATTTGATGCCTTTACTTCTACTGCTTTATATACTCCTTGTGGTAAATCTGCTGTTATTTCTCCTTGCAAATCTGTTGTTAACACATTATATTCTTCTCCATCTATTATTTCTTTTTTTCCTAATAATTCTCCTTTGCTATCTCTTGCTGGCTCTGTTCCATTTTCTACATTGTATATTACAAATTTTGTGTTTGGTAATAATGTTCCTTCTCCTTCTTCTCCTTGCGCTACTTTTTTAGTTAATTTAAATGATGGTGTATCTTCTATTGTTATTGTTATATTATTATCTGCTACTTCTGTTTTTGCTATTATTCCTTGCATGGTTTCTAAACTAAAGGCTCCCTCTGCTCCTTTAGTTACTCTAAATTCTATATCTTGTACACTTGAATATCCTTTCGGTGTTATTATTTCTTGTAGTTTATATGTTTGCTCTATTCCTCTTGATTCTTCATATGCATATAAGTTTTGTACTGAAAATGTTCCTTCTTTTCCTGTATCATATCTTCCTATTTCTATTCCATCTTTTAATAATCTAAATTTTGCTCCTTCTAGTATTGTATCTGCCTTTCCTCTTACCGTTTTCTTTACTGTTAAATTGTATGTAGGTATTTTTTCATTGCTTAGCTCTAAATTTAAAATTGGTATTTCATTATCTTTTTCTACTTTATGACTTACTAATAATTCCTCTAATTCTTTTGAATTTATTATCTCATCTGTATAATTATCTCCTTCATGTTTTACTTTAAATTTAATTATTTTATCTGATATATAGTATTTATCTGCTCTTACTTCTTGTAATGTATATTCTTCATATATATATAACCCTTTAAAGTCTGCTTCTCCATTATCACCTGTTATTATATATCTTCCTGTTTTTGGTATACCTTTTCCCATTATTTTAAATGTTGCACCTGATATTATTGTACCTGTATTTTTTTCTACTTTTTTAATATGTATTCTTGCTCTTGCTTCATCTTGTACTTCTACTACTACTTTATCATCTTCGTTCTCTTTACTTTGTACTTCTAACTTTTTAACTGTTTCATTTGGCACTTGTCCTTCTATTCCTTCTAATGTTAATGCTCCATCTACTTCTTTGGTTGTAAATTGAACCTCATGTTCATTTATCTCATATTCTGCTGGAGTTTTTACTTCCTTTATTACATATGTTCTTCCTACATATAAGTCCTTAAATGTTAATATGCCCTCTTTATTAGTTGTTGCACTCATGTTATTTCTTAAATTTTCTTCTAAGTCTTCTGTTTTGTCTTCTATACTGTATGTTGCACCTTCAACTTTTTTACTTGTATTTTTTTGATATTTCGTTAAGTCTAAATCATATCTTTTAGCTATCATAAATCCTAGTTTACTTGGTTCTGTTTGTGTTTCATATTTTCCATTTTCAGTATCTAAACAGAAGTATACTGCATGATGACTATAGCTTATTTGATTGTAATTTACTTCTGCTGGTATTTTTATTTCATAACTAAATTCATGCTTCTTATTATTAACCATTTCATAGTCTTCTAATACTATTAAAAAGCTTTTTACATTTCCAAAGTTTAATCCTTCAGCGCCTTTTTCTTTCCATCCATTTTCTACTTTCTTCAAATCTTTGTCTACATCTGTTTTCTCTGAATAATATACTTTTGCTACATTCTGTAATTCTGTTGGTACTGTTATTCCTGTGTCAAGCATTGTTGTATCAAAGTTTGAACCTAATTGTGAACCATTTATTACATATGTATTTTCTGTATATGGTATTTTTCCTAATATTGATACTTCACTTACTGTTCTTGAGTAATTATTTGTTATTTCTATGTTTACTTTTGCTGTTCTTTGGTCTTTTGATACTTCTGCTATTTTTGGTGCTACTACTGTATCTTTTTCTTCATTATATTCACTTGCTGTTTGGTTTGTTAACAATGAATTTGGTGATATTAAGCTCATTTGTGTTGTTGTATAGTTTACTTGTTCTTGTTCATTTAAATCATTATTTACATCATACTTATCTTCTGCTTTGTATTCATATGTTGTTGCATTTTCATTTGTTGCATATAACTCTATTTCTTTTGTTTGTGTTACTATTCTTGGGTCTATTGTTATATCACAATCTATTACTATTTCATAGCTAGTTTCTTCTTCATTTTCTGTTAGTATCCTTATAAATATATATTCTTCCTCTTCTTCTTCATCATTTAATTCTGTTTCTGTATATTTTTCATAACTCATATTTATATCTGAATTATTTTTATCGTTTAGTTTTATTTCATTTATTTTTACATCTAATACTTCTTTTGGCATCTTTAATAAAAATGAACCATTTATCCATTTTTCTGTATTTCCAAATTCATTATATTCTGTTTTTATTGTTATTACACTATTTTTCTTTGTTTCTTGCGTACTAAATGTTGAATCATTTAAGCTTACTGTTGCTATTGATACATCTGCTACATATCTTGCTTTTTCTATATCTGTAACTATGTGTTTTTCTCCTAAATAACCTGCTAATGTTGTTTGTACATAATTTAAGTTATTAAATGCATCTAACTCATAATTGTCTAATATTACATTATCATTTATTTCTTTTATATTATATACTATTAAACTACTTAATGCATTTGCATTACTTGTTTCTATTCTTATATGTCTTATTGGCGTTTCATATACATATGGATCACTTTTTGTATATCTTTCCCAATTGTTTTTATTAAATTCTGCTACTAGTTGGTCTGTCTCATCATCATATACTTTTATCCATCCTTCTTCTCCTAATGTTTTCATAGCATTTTCAAAGTAAATTGCTTTATTGCTTGTTATTTCTTCCATGCTATCTTCTTCATTATTTGCCTTTATAAATTGGTCTGATACTTGTGGTTGTTCGTTTTCTGTTTCTTTCATTATAATTTGAGAATTTATTCCTTCTTCTATAACACCTGTAAATGCATACCACCTTACTATATATGTGTCATCATACTCTACTTCAGACTTTCCATTATATATGTTTAATGGTTTTGTTTTATATACTGCTTGGCCATATATTGGGTAACCTACATATTCTCCTATTGTTACTTCAAAATTTGCTACTTCTCCTTGCCTTTTTTCATAATTTAAAACTATTGTATCTTCTGCTGTATTTGATGTGTATGGATTTTTAAATCCTCCACTAGTATTATTAAATCCTTCATAGTATGCTTTTACTGGTATTCTTAATTGAAATGTATCTGCTCCTAATGTTGTGTATGCTTCTAATGGATATTCTACCATTACTTCATAATAGTTTACATTTGATATTCCTGATGTTATATTTTTTGTTTCTTCATCTACTGTTGCTTCTCTATATGCTATAAATTTTGATATCTCTTCGTCATATTCGTATTTTACTCCATATCCTGTTACTTCTACTTTTGTTGCTTTATGATTATTGAATTCTGGAATTGTTCCTTCTATATATGATTTCTTTATATTTAGTTGATTTTTAGTTTCTTCTGCTACTACATTAAATTTTATTCTTACTATTCCTGCTTCTTCGTCTTCTATTTCTTCTATATAGTTTGTTTGGTATTTATATCTACTTGATATTTGGGTTTGTGTTTCTCCATGCCAGTCTATTGTGAAGTTTACTGTCTTTGTTATTTCTGTCTCTTTTACATCACTTCCTTGTTCATCTGTTTGTACGTGTATTCCATGAAATGTTATACTATTTATTTTAGTATAATTTTCTATATTATTGTTTGATTTATATGCTATTGTTCCTTCTAATAACTTCTCTTTTCCTGCATCTATTCGATTTAATTTTATTTCATGTGTGTCTGATGATATATAATTCTCTAATATCTCATTATCTTTTACTATGGAAGTTTGAAAATAAAAGTTCCTATCTTCATTTATGGTTATTGTTGCTCCTGGTTTTAAATATCCATTTGAAAGTACGTTAACATTTATGTATAACGTATCTTCTTCTCCTATTTCTCTACATGTTCCTCTTATACTTTCTGCATAATTATCTCCATCTAAATCTCTTAAAAAGAACGCATCAAACTGAACGTATGGATATATTCCATCCGAATAATCTGAGTGTTCTTTTGGATCAACTTGTATTTTTTCGTCTCCTTCTTGCACTTGATCATATTCCATTGCTCTTGCAAGTTCTGGGTCTATGTTTGTTTTTATTTTTTGTGGTTCTTTAAATATAGCACCATATATTGCTCCTACTAGTATTGCAACTATTACTATTGGTAATATTATTTTTGCTAATACTGTAATACTTTTTTGTGGTACTAATCCGTGACCCCCCCGCGAACATTTTTTCGTGAGTTCTAGATATTTCCTTTACTTTACCTTTCTTATTTACTTCTTGCACATTTACTTGCTCATTTCCTACGTTCTTTTTTTCTTCTTTCATTTACTTTACCCCCATAAAAGATAATATATTTTATATTTATTTTGCCATATTTTTATATTACTTGTAAATGGCGGTTTTTGCTATTTTCCAACATTTTTCGAGGTTTTGCTACGGAAATATCTTTTTCGCTATTTTTTACATTTGTATATCTTTTTAGTTTTATTTTGTAATATTTATTTGTATTATTTAAGTGCAAAAATAAAAATAACCTTACGGATATAACATTTTAATAAAACGTTATATAAGGTTATTTTTTATAATTTTTTATATTAATTATTTGCATCCATTGGACCAAATAGTTCATCGAATTTTGCTTCTAGCTCTTTTTGTATATCGTCTGTAAATGGTTCTGTACTTTCTTTATAGTCGTTTGAGCTCTGTTCGTTTATATTTTCACTTGTTTCATATGGTTCATTTTCTGCGAAGAAATCATTATTGTTTATACTTGTATTCATTAAATTATTTGTTTCTATATTTCCTTGTATATTATTTATTTCTTGTTGTTTATTGGCTGTTGTGCTTGCTGTTGTTGTGTCTTCTTCAAATAGGTCATCTAATGATTCTACTTTTAGATTTTCTTGTTTTTTGCTATTATCTTCTACGTATGGATTGTATGGATTGAATTTTCTCCATTCTCCTCTTACTCCTGCATCGAAGTTGTTGTGGTTTAATTTTACTTGTTGTAAGTCTTTGTACATTTTTTGATGTTTAAAATAATAGTATTTTGGCGCTTTTACTGGCCTTATTCCTTTTTCAAATATTATGCAAAGGTCGTTGTCCATTCTCCTTAGTTCGTCTGGTGTCATTAATGCTCTTGCCATTATTTGTTCTGAGTCACTGAAACCTTGCTTATGAGCAAATTTATCTCTATTTACTGATTTGCTTTCTCTTGATATTGTTTTTTCTCCTAGTGCTTTTGAGAAGTATTCTACTGTTTTGTATGAGTTACTTCCTAAGAATACGTGGGTATCACAGTTTCCTATGATTGTTTCGTATGATTTTTCATATACCGCTTCTAATTGGTCTAAGTTTTGTAATATAACACTGAATTGTATTCCTCTACTTCTTGATGTTGATATTTTTTTGTCGAAGTCTGGTATTCTTCCTATGTTTGCAAATTCGTCTAGTATGAAGAATACTGGCACTTGCAATCTTCCTCCGTTTAAGTCGGCAAAGTTGTATAGTTGTTGTATCATTTGTGAGAAGAATATTGTAAGTAAAAAGTCATATGCTGTGTGTGTGTCTGATGATATTACGTATACTGCTGTTTTTTTGGTTCCTATGCTTTCAAAGTTTATTGTGTCTGTTGATGTTACTTCTGCTATTTCTTTTGAGTCGAATTTTCCTAGTTTTGATTGTAGTGAACTTAAGATTGAGCCATATGTTTTTTCTGGTGCTATTTCTATTGATTTGTAGTACATTCTTGCTGGATGGTCATATGGTAGTTGGTTTATAAGTTCTGTAAGTAGGTTGCTTCCGCCGTTATTGTTTGCTGCTCTTACTAGTTCTGAACAACTTGCTAGGCTTTGCTCTTGTTCTGGCCTTGTTGCTATTAAATAATATATTAGGGCTTTTAATAGCATTTCTGCCATGTCGTCCCAATATGGATCTGATTTGCTTTCTGCTCCTTGACCTTTTACTACTGTATTTGCTATAACGTCTACATCTAGCTCACTTGATATGTGCATTAGTGGATTGTAACCATCACTGTTTGCTGGATTTACTAAATTTAATACTTTTATATCATACCCATGTTGTTTTAAGTAGCCTGCTGTTTGGTCGTATATTTCTCCTTTTGGATCTGTGAATACATATGAGCCTAACATTTGATATGCGTTTGGAAATGAGTATGCTGATGATTTACCAGATCCTGAACCTCCGACTATTAGGGTGTTTATGTTTCCTCTTTTATCTACTGGTAAGCAGTTGTCTTCTGCAAGTATTATTCCTTTGTTTTTGGTTAATACTGTATATTGTGCTCCATGTTCGCTCCAATCACTTGAACCGTGTTCTTTATCATAATAGTCTCCTCTTGGCCTTGATTTTATAAAACCTATTATTGAGCATACTATGAATAGAATTGTATAGTACATCATGCATGAAAAATATGTGTCTATGTATTGTTCGTCAAAGACTTTTGTTATTGATGAAAAACTCATAAAATTTGGTATTAATTTTTGTAAAAATGTATTGAAGTTGAATACCCCTGTCGTAGCAGTTGATTCTGTTATTGAACAAGCTATAGGCGAAACAAGTACTATGGCTAAGAATAGCCATAGTACTGCTATTATTAATAATACTATTTTACTTTGACTTATTACTTTTTTTAATTTTTCCATAGGTTAATACACCTCTTCTTTTGTTTTATATGGCTTTTGAATTATCTTCTTTTTCTTTGCTTTTTAATAATTCTTTATATTTTATTATAGCTCTTTTTCTATTTTCCCTAGTTTTGGCTAGTGTATCATACCCTTTAAATTCTACTATTGTTCCATTTGCTTTTTCTAAAGTATTGTTTGCGTTTAGTTTTCCTTCTTCTAATTTAAATTCTACTGTTTCAATTCCTATTTCAGAATCTTTTTTTCCTCCACTTATTACTTTGAATATGTCTTTTCCTTTTTCATTTATTTTTGTAGATAATGTTGTAATTACTATCTGCTTTTTTGAATCTCCATTTGTTTGATTCATAATTTAATAATCCCCCTTTTAGTTTTTGTCTCTTATTTCAAAGGCGAAATAAGACTTGTTTGGTTTTAATTTACATTTTCCTTTTACTTCATTTGTTTCTTTATCTATATATAATATTGGTTTTACTTCTTCTGTTGTTTCTGGATCTATTATTGATATTGGCCTTTTTAAGTTTGGTGTGTATTTGAATTCTTTATATTCTGTTTCTTCTTCGGAATATAGGGTTTCAAATTTTATTGGTAGTGGTTTTTTTGATATTTTTACTTTGTCGTCTTCTAATTTTCCTGTGTTTACTACTACTCTTTCTTTTCCAAATGATAAAAATACCAGTTGCTCTTCATATTCTGGTTCATCTATGAAGAATGTTTTTTTCTTTACGTTGCCATTTATTTCTTCTGATGATATAAGTCTTTCTACTGTGTATTTTGGTGCCACATCTAAATATTGCTTTTCTGTTTTGTTTATTCTATATATTACTGTGTTCACACCTTGAGGATCTGTTATACTAAAATATTTTCCTTGTATACTTTCCATTTTTTTCCCCTTCTCTTTGAACCTTTTTCTTCAGTTTAACAACTAATAATCATTATACTATTTTTTTATTGTTATGTCAATACTTTTTGTTGATTATTGGCTTATATGTTTCTTATTGGTTCAATTTTTGATATTTCTTTTATTTTTTTATATAATTCAACTTCCTCTTCTGAAGGTTTTTTAGGTATTACAATTTCTATTTGAGCTATAAAATCCCCTCTTCCTCCTTTTCCGTCTTTGTA
>CANQDO010000076.1 GCA_947593355.1 uncultured Clostridia bacterium
GATACAAAGATATTACCACCATTTGGTGCACAACCTACATACTACGTATTATGGACTGTAGTAGCTGTAGTACTAGCATTAGGAATAGCATTTATTACATTCAAAGTAATAAAAAAAAGAACAAGATAAATATATCAACTAAGTAAATAAAAAGAGCAAGATAAATATATCAACTAAGTAAATAAAAAGAGCTAGGATAAAAATTGAAGTGAGCCCAAATTATTAGACAAAAAGTTTAATAATTTGGGTTCTTTTTTATTGAAAAAACCTAATTATATATTATGAAATATAAAATATTGGTTTAAATTTTGTAATAATTATTTTTCCTTTGCGGAATAAAGGGTTTGGAGGAATTTTTGCAAAAATAAATATAAAATATACCCATTTTTCTATAAAAATTATAAGAAAAATGGGCTATTTTTTTATCAATCAGCCCAAAATGGTTTAAAATAAATAAATTTATGTACACCTAAGTAAAATAATTGTAACAAATGTAAAAAAACTCATCAAATATTACAAATAAGTATTGAAAATGTAAAAGTAAACAATGTATCTATTTCCGTAAGAAATATGTCGAAAGGCGTTGAAAAGTGGAGAAAAATACCATTTACAAGCAAAAGTAAATGTGGAAAAATATATATTAATATACAAGGTTTTGTGTGGAGGTAACAAATGAAAGAGGAAACAGGTAATCTAAGTAAGGGAAAAGGAACGCATGAAGAGGCATGTGAAACGCAAGTAAAAGAAAAAGCATGTGAAGTGCAAGTAGGAGAAAAAGCATGTGAAACGCAAGTAAAAACATGTGAAGTACAAGCAAAAGAAAAAGCATGTGAAAGCAAAGAAAGGAAGAAAACGAGTATGAATATCAGGGCTATATTTGAAAATTGCAAAAAGAAATTGAAAGGTGCATTCAAAAAATGCAAAGAAACAATAAAAGAAACGTATAGAAATAGAAAGAAAGCTTATATAAGCGGATTCGCAAGTATACTTACAGTAGTATTATTGGTAAGTATATTTAGCATGCAATTTCAAATAAACAAAACCGATATCCTAAGCACAACCTCAGCACAACAATTAGCCTCAAGTTCAAAATATGTTATTTATAATGTAAATGATGAAGAATTACCTGTAGTAGATAGTGAAGGAAATGAAATAGGAACAAGAGAATTAATAGATGGAAAACAATATTACATAGTAGAAACAGATGAAAGTGGAGATATAAATAAAGAATTATCTGAAGGTATATATAAGGTAGTAAAAGTAAATCAAGCAGATGAAACATATCAATTAGAAGATGAAACATCATTCATACAAGTTTCAGAAAATAATGAAGTATCAGAAATAGAAGTACAAGAATTTAATATTACTAATACATATGTAGGACCAGAAATTAGTTCAAAAAAATCTTATACAACAGAATATAATAACAAATTTGTTGTAGAAGGTGAAAAAATTACATATACAATAACAGTAGAAAATAGTGGACATATGCCAAAACAAGTTGTTGTAAAAGATACTATTCCAGATGGAACTACATTAGAGCAAGGAACTATAAAAGTAGACCCTAAACAAGATAATGCTGGAGAAGAAGAGAAAGTTTATACAGAAGATAATTTGAGAGAAGGAATTGTAGTAACAGTACCAGCAATTAAGCCAAAAGACGAAATACAAAGCGAATCTGCATCAAATAAAAATTCAGATAGCGGATTAGAAGTAGCAGAATTAGATGCAGATGAACCAAAAGAAGTAACAGAAGTAAACGAACAAGAAGGAAATACAACAACAGGAGAAGAAGCAGATGGATCAGTTGAAGATGAATCAGAAGGAATAAAGGGAAAAGTAACAATAACATTTGTTGTAAAAGTAAATAACTTAGATAAAGGAAAATATTCAAAAAAGATAGAAAATACAGCAATGGTAGATGACGAGCCAACAGCAACAATAGAAGTAATGGTTAACAAAGAAGTACCAGTACAATTAGACGAAATAGAAGTAACAAATACATACATTGGGCCAATAATAGATGAAGACAAAACATTTACGACACAAGAGGGTGAAGCATATGTTAAAGAGAACGAAAAAATAACATATAAAATAACAGTAGAAAATAGTGGATTAGTTGCAAAAAATGTAAAAATAAAAGATGTAATACCAGTAGGAACAACATTCGAATCAGAATCTATATTAATAGATGATGCAAAAACATATAAAGTAGATAAAAAGGTAACTGATGAAAAAGGAACACATATTGAACAAGAAGATAGAAATACAAAAGATTTAACACAAACAGACTTAACAACAAATGGAATAGAAGTTACTGTACCAAAGGGAACACAAGCAGATGATGGAACAATAACAAATGGAAAAGTAACACTATCATTTGTTGTAACAGTAGATGAATTTGGTGAAGAAGCAAATGGAAAACCAGATTATTCAAAAACAATAGTAAACATGGCAGAAGTAGATAATGTACCAACAAGAAAAGTAGTAGTTGTTGCTACTAAAAATGAAGACGGAACTACAAAACAAGTTACTATTACAAAGAAAGATAGTAAAGATAAAAAAGGATTAGCAGGGGCACAATTTACATTAGAACCTAAGAAAACAGATATAACAAAACAAATGCAAACAGTGCAAGTAAAACCTGCATTACAAGTAACAAAGAAAATAACAAGTACACCAAAAAATAATGAAACATACACAGCAGGAGAAAGAATAAAATGTGAAGTAACTGTAAAAAATACAGGAAATGTAGCTTTAAAAGATGTAAATATAAAGGATAAAATATTAGAAAATATAGATAATACAACAAGTACATTAATTGCAAAATATGAAGATGAAAATCAGTTTACACTATCAGAAGATTTGCTAGCAGGAGAAAGCAAAAAAATTACATATGAGTATGTTGTTACAGAAGAAGATATTACAAATGAAACATTAACAAATAAAACAAATGAAAATGTAGAAAGTATAACTGTAACTGCAAAAGCTATAACACCAGGAAATGACGAAGTTACAGCAAATAATACTACACCATCAGTAGCACAAAGTGTAGATACATATACATTTGAATTAGCAGAAGAAAAATATGTATCTAAAAATAATGTAGAAAATTCAAAAGCTATAGCATATATTCCAATAGACTTAACAACACAAGATTCATATACAGGAAAAAATACATTAATAGTAAATGCTCAAATAAATGGTGGAATAAGTGACTATGGTTATGCAATGGTAATAGAACAAAACTCTATACCAGAAGATTATGAATATAATGATTTAGATAAAGCATTTATAGCTATTAATGGTGAAAAAGGTGCACAAGACTATAAAGTAACATTAGAAGGAACTAAAAAATATACATTAATATTAATATATGCTAAAGATGAAATAGCAAATGAAGGCTCATCAGATGCATTTACAATAAACAGTGTAAAAGTAGTACAAAATGAAGGTGGAAAAGAAGAAACAATAACTTTAGGAGAAACAGGAGAAGAAGGTACAACAAGTACAACAATACCATATGGTATTTATACATTAACAGAAACAAAAGCGCCAGAACACTATAAACAATTAGAAGGTTCTGTTACAATAGAAATAGGAGAACAAAATAAAATAGTACAAGATGCTAATGATGAAAAAGTTAAAGTAACATTAGAAGCGGACAATTTTGTAGTAGAAAATAAAACATCAAGAGTAATAGTACACCATTATTTAAGAGGTACAGAAGATACTGAAAAACCTGTATCTGTATCACCTGATGAAGAATTAAAAGGTGTAGCAGGAAAAGATACATATGAAACTAAAGGAAAAGATGAGTTAGAAAAATATGAAAGAGAAACAGACAAAAATGGCGAACCAAAGAAACCAGAAGATAAAAATAAACAACAAGTAGAAGAAAGTGGAACATTTGAAGAAGAAGACAAAGAAGTATTCTACTATTATGTATGGAAAAAGGCAAACATACAAAGTGAATTAACAAAAACAAGTGATATAGAAAAAATAACACAAAAAGATCAACCAATAACATACAAAATACAATATAAAACAACCATAGAACAATATGAAGGAAATGCTACTATTACAATAGTAGATCATTTACCATACCAGTTAGACCTAGATAATATGCAAGAAAAAGAAGATTTAGCAGATGGAAAATATGATGCAAATGCAAAAACAATAACATGGGAAATAACAGAAAAAGACATAAATACATATAGTGGTGGTAAAGATAGTCCTAAAAAGGTAATAACAATAACTAAAAATATAAGAGTAATATTTAAAGATATAGATGCAAATGCAACAAAAGTAGAAAATACAGTAGATGCAACATTACATTTAGAAACAACAGATCAAACAGAGAAAACGGACCCAGCTAAAAAAGAAATTCCAGCTGAGTTTAATAAAGATGTCACTGTAACTAAAACATGGGAATATGGAAATGAAAAGAATATTTATGCAAAACCATCAGGAGTAAAATTACAATTATATGATGAAAAACACATGGAAACTCCAATAAATGAACCAGTAGAATTAAGAGCCGGAGAAGATGGAACATGGACATATACATTTAAAAACTTAAAGAGATTTAATCAAGACAATGAAGAAATAATATATACAGTTAAAGAATTACCATTAGATAATGAAAGTTTAGATTATTATGCTCCAGAGATACAATCTACGGCAAATACAATAACTATTGTAAACAGATATAAGGGACCAGAAATTAGTAAAGAAAAATCTGTAGAAATATATAATAAGGGTCAAAAAGTAGAAGAATCAACAAGAAAATATGCATTAGTAGAAGATACACTAAAATACACAATAACTGTAACAAATGCAGGTGGAGTAGAAAAAGAAGTAATAATAAAAGATTCAGCACCAGAAGGTTCAACATTTGTAGATGGCTCTATGAAAATAAATGAAAATGGAAAATATCAAGTAGAAGGTGCAGATGTAAGCACAAAAACAGAAGATGACTTAAAAGAGGGAATAAAAGTTACAGTACCAGCAAAAGAAGAAGAGAATGGAAAAATAACTTTAAGTTTTGAAGTAAACATAATAGATGACTTAACAAAAGACACTGGATTTACAAAGCATATAAAAAATAAAGCAACAGTAATTGATGAAGGTGCAGAAAATAAGCCAGAAGGTTATACGGAAGAAACAGAAGAAACAGATACTATTGTAAATAAATCAAACATAGAATTTTCAAAAACTTCAACTCAAGAACAAGATAGTAAAATTGCAGCAAATGAAGAAATAGAGTATATTATAGAAGTAAAAAATACAGGAACAGCGCCAGAAGAAGTAAAAATACAAGATAGAGAACCTAAAGACACAACATATGTAGACAAAAGCTTCAGTATAGAGGAAGGTGATGTGGCAACAATAGCACTACCTCCATATACAATGGATAATTTAAAAAGTGGAATAACTTTAACTTTAGAACCAAATAAAAAAGTAACAATAAAATTCAAAGTAAAAGTAAATGCAGTAAATACGTATCATAATGCAGATAAAATTACAAATAAAGCAACAGTAAATAATCAAGAAACAGAAGAAGTAACACATAAATATGTAGAACCAATAATAAAACAAAGTAAAACAGCTACAGTACAAAGAAGCGAAGGATATGTATTAGAAAAAGAATTAATTACATACACAATAACTGTAACAAATGAAGGAGAAAAAGAAAAAGAAGTAGCTATAAAAGATCAAATTCCAAAGGAAGTTACACCTAAAGAAGAAACATTAACAATTACAGCTGGGGATAATAATATATTAGAATCTCATAAGATACAAGAATTACAATCAGAAGAAGGATTAAAAGTTACAGTACCAGCAGCAGAAGATAAAGATACAAGTGGAGCAATAGATGAAACAGAATATGGAAAAGTAGTATTAACTTTCCAAGCAGGGGTAAATGCATTACCAGAAGGTATATTTGAAGAAACAATAAGAAATACAGCAAAAGTAGATGAAAAAGATACAGAAGAGACAGAAACTCCAGTAAAGAAATCAAATGTAACAATAAGTAAAGTTGTAGTACAATCAGAAGAAAAAACAGAAGTAAAAGCAGAAGATACAATTACATATAAAATTATATTAGATAATGAATTAGGAACAGTAGAAGATACAGTAAAAGTACAAGATATATTACCTACAGGAGTATCTACAGATGGACAAGATTTAACAATTAGAGAGGTAGGTAGTGAAACTCCAGTAGAAGGAACTTATTTATTAAGTAACTTAACAGGAAGCGGTATTGATATAAAAGTACCAGCAGGAAAACAAATAGCAATAACATATACAGTAAAAGTAACAGGAAGCGAATTAAGCAATGATCAAGAAATAACAAATACAGCCAAAATAGTAGATACAGATAAACAAAGCGAGGTAAAACATACTTACGTTGAACCTCTTATTAGTAGTGCAAAAGATGCAGAAATAATAAGTACAAACCCAGATCACGATGATGGCTATGCATTAGAAGGAGATACTATTAAATATACAATAACATTAACAAATAAAGGTGGAGCAGAAGGAAAAGTAAAAGTAAAAGATATAATGCCAAGTCAAGTACAGTATACAGGAAATACACAAATAGAAGTTAAAGAAAATGGACAAAAAGCAGAAGGAAAAGAGTATACAATAGAACAATTAGTATCAGATGATGGAATAGAAGTTACAGTACCAGCAGCTACAAAATCAGAAAGTGGAAGAACAGCTAGTACAGTAACATTAACATTCGAAGTAAAAGTAAGTGAAAATATAGCATTAGGTGAAAATGGATATAAAATAACAGTAAAGAATACAGCAAATGTAGATGAAAATGAACCAAGTGAAGCAGAAACAGAAGTAAGAAAAGAACATATAACAGTACAAAAAACAGCTAGTCCACAAACCGGAACAAATGTAAAAAAGGATGATGTAATAAAATATACAATAACTATAACAAATGATGGTACAGCAGCAAAAACAGTAACAGTAAAAGATAAAATTCCAACTGGAACAAAATACAAAGAGAATTCTGTAGAGGTAGACGGTGATACTAAATATGTAAAAAATGGAGAATATAAAACAGACGGAGATGAAGGACCAAGAATAGAAACAAAAGTTACAGTACCAGCAGCTACAGGAGAAGGGCCAGAAGATAAAAAACCTGGACAAGTAACAGTAAGTTTTGAAGTAACAGTAGAAAACTTAGATAACGAACAAGAAATAACAAATAAAGCAACAGTAGATGAACAAGAAACTACAACTGTAAAACATACATATATAGAACCTGTTATCAAAAGCAAAAAGAAAGCAGAAATAATAGGAAAAAATGGATTACCAATAGAAGATAGAAATTATGCATTAGAAGGAGAAAAAATAAGATATACAATAACAGTTACAAATACAGGAGATTTAAAAGGAAATGTAACAATAAAAGATACTATTCCAAATGAAACAACATTTGTAGACCATAGTATAAAAGTAGATGGACAAACAACATATCATGTAGATGAAAGACAGGAAACAACTACAGAAAAAACAAGTTCAAACTTAGAAAGTGGAATAGAAGTTACAGTACCAGCAAGAACTTCAGGAGAAGATGGAGTAAAAAAAGAAGGACAAGTAGAATTAAGCTTTGAAGTAACAATAAATAAAACAACAGGAGCACCATATACAAGAAAAATAGAAAATACGGCTACAGTAAAACATGATAAAGTTGATGGAGAAGACGAAACTCCAAAATCAGATGATGTTACAGTAAATAAACCACATGTAACTATAGAAAAGAAATCAGACACAGCAAATAGTGAAGTAGCAGTAGGTAATGAAATAACTTATGTAATAACAGCAACAAACGATGGATTTGCACCACAAGAAGTTCTTATAAAAGATATTATTCCAGCAGGAACTACATTTAAAGAAGATAGTGGCGTAACAGTTGAAGGAGCTAGCAATTATGTAAGTGGTAGCGAGTATAAAACTGAGGGAGAAGAAGGAAAAAGAATAGAGGTAAGAGCAATAGTACCAGCTGCCAAAGTAGAAGAAGAAGATTCTCTAATTAAAGGTGTAGTAACAGTACAATTTACAGTAACAGTAACAGGAAAGAAACAAGCAGAATCAGAAGAAGTAGAGCTTGAAAATGGAGAAAAAATTCAAAATATAGCAACAATAGTAAAAAATCCAGACGGAGAATCACAAGAAACAGAAACAACTCAACCAGCAGTAGAGCATACTTTTGTAAAGCCTATAATATCAGCAGAAAAGCAAGCAAAATTAAATAGTGAGCAAGAATATGCAATAGAAGGAGACACAATAGAATATACAATAACATTGAAAAATGATGGAGACTATGAGGGAGAAGTAACAGTAAAAGATACAATACCAGAAGGAACAGAATTAGTAGGAAACATAACTATAGAGCCAAAACAAGATGAGGAACATGAAAGTGGTTATACTAAAGAAGAATTACAAGGTGGAATAAAAGTAAAAGTAGCAGCAAGAGAAAGTGAAGAAGATGTTGGAAAAACAGAAATAAAATTCACAGTACAAGTAAAACCTTTAAGCAAAGAAGATTCACATACAAAAACAATAGTTAACACAGCATATGTTGGTGATGATGATGAAGGAACACCATCAGAAACAATTACAGTTAATGAATCTGAAATAGGATTGTCAAAAACAGCAAAAATAACAGATGAAGAATTAGAAAGTACTGATATAGATGCGCAAAAAGTAAAAATAGGCAGTAAAATAACATATACAATAACTGTAAACAACACAGGAACTGCTGTAGAAAAAGTAAAAGTAACAGACCAAATTCCAGAAGGAACTACATTTGATAATGAAAGTATAAAAGTTAACCAACAAGAAGAAAAGGCAAAAACACAAGAAGATTTAACTAAAAATGGAATAGAAGTAACAGTAGAGCCAAGTGGAAGTGCGACAATAGAATTTACAGTAACAGTAACAGGAGAAAAAGCAGGAGAAGAATTAGACAGTAAAGTAAAATTAAATGATGGAGATAAAATTGTTAATAAAGCAAAGGGAACATATGGAAGTGATAAGAGCACAGATTCAAATAAAGTAGAAAGTACTTATATTGAACCTATTATTAGTAGTGCGAAAAAAGCAAGTATAAAAAATACTGAATTAGGCTATGTAAAAGAAGGCGAAGAAATAACATATGAAATAACAGTACAAAATAAAGGTAGCTATAAAGGTGAAGTAATAGTAGAAGATACAATTCCACAAGGTACAGAATTTGTACAAGGCAGTGTAGAAGTTACAGGAGATGAAAATTATTCAAAAGGAAATGAATATATTGAAGATGAACAAAAAGTTCAAGTTACAGTAACTGTACCAGCAGCTTCATCAAAGGAAGCACCAGGAGAAGTAAAAGTAAAATTTAGAGTTAAAGTACAAGATATAGAAGAAGAAGCTTTAACAAGAACGATAAATAATACTGCAAAAGTAACTCATAAAGGAAAACCAGAAAATGTAAAATCTGATCCAGTAATACAAAATAAAGCAAAATTATCAATAGAAAAGAAAATAAAAACAGCAAGTGAAGAGAAAAAAGATGGAGGAAAAGTTGCATTAAATGGTGAAATTACATATGTGATATATGTAAAAAATAGTGGACCAGCTAAAGAAGAAGTAAAAATAAAAGACTTTATACCAAAAGGAACTAAATTAGTAGCTGGAAGTATAAAAATAGATGACCAAGACACGTATAAAGAGCAAACATTAAGTAATAAGGATGAAAATGACTTAGGAAGAGGTCTTGAAGTTACAGTTCCAGCAAAACATGATGAAATAGATGGACAAGTAAAAGTAGAATTCAAAGTAAGAGTAGATGGAAACAAAACATCAGAAGGAAAATTACAAGATAGAGAAATAATACAGAACCAAGCATCTGTAGAAAATGAAAAAGAAGAAACTCAAGTTTCAAATACAGTACAAAATACTTATGTTGAACCTATTATTAGTGGTGCTAAAAAAGCAGAACTAGTAAGTGCAACGGAAGAACCAATAAAAGGTAGAGAGTATGCATTAGAAGGAGACAGAATAAAATATACAATTACTGTTATGAACAAAGGTGGAATTGAAAAAGTAGTAAAAATAGAAGATACTATACCAAGTGGAACAAAATTAGTAGAGGGTAGTTTAAAGGTAGAAGGAGATAGTAACTTCTCAGGTGGTAAAGATTATAATGAGCAAACACCAAAAATAGATGTAAGTGTAACTGTACCAGCAGCAACTACTGACAAAGCTTTTGGAGAGGATGTAACAGATGATGAAGCAGGAAAAGTAACATTAACTTTTGAAGTAACAGTAAAAGAATTAGTAGATGTATATGAAGAAAAAATAACAAACCAAGCAATAGTTGATGGACAAGAAACACAAACAACAACTACAGAAGTAAAGAAACCAAATATATCAGTAAACAAAACTTCAAATACAAAAGAAAAGGTAACAATAGGAGATGAAATTGTATATACAATAACAGTAGTAAATGAAGGAACAGCACCAGAAGAAGTATTAGTAAAAGATGCTATTCCAGCAGGTACAAAACTTGTTAGTGTAAAAATAGGTGAAGATCCACAAGATGGAGTAACAGCAGAAAGTTTAGCTAAAGGATTAAAAGTAACTGTACCAGCAGCTACAACTCAAGATGAAAAAGTAAATGGACAAGTATTAGTAGAAGTTACAGTACAAGTAACAGGAACTAAAGATTTAGAAGGTACAAAAATAAAAGATAGAGAAAAAATAGAAAATATAGCAAAAGTAAATGAAAACCCAGCAGAACCTGATGAAACAGAGAATGAAAAATCATCAGAAAAAGTAGAACGTACATATGTTGAACCAATTATTGAAAGCACTAAAACATTAAAAGTATATGACAAAGACGGTGTAGAAGAAATAACAACGGAAGAAAGAGGAGAGACATTATATGCATTAGAAGGAGAAATAATAGAATATACTATTACAGTTACAAATAAAGGTGGACTTGCAAAAGATGTAACAATAAAGGATAGTCTTCCAGCACATACACACTTTGTAGATAATAGTGTAAAAGTAAATGGAAACGGAGAAACTCAAGTAAAAGTAGGACAACAAAGTATGCAGGCACAAAATGTAAAGCAAAATCAATTAGGCAATGGTGTAATTGTAAATGTACCATCAGCAATTACAGACAAACCTTCTGACCAAGATGTAACAGAAGATGAAGCAGGAAAAGTAACATTAAGCTTTAGAGTAAAAATAGACAGCATGGAAGAAGGAACATATAAACAAACTATAACAAATACAGCAAATGTAGATACAAAAGAAACAACACAAGCAGATGTAGAAGTAAGAAAACCACATGTAACAATAGAGAAAACATCAAATACAGTAAAACAAAAAGTAGCAAAAGATGATGAAATAGAATATACAATAACATTAACAAATGATGGTTATGCACCAGCAGAAGTACTTGTTAAAGATGTAATTCCAGAAGGAACAGAGTATAAAGCAAATACATTAAAAGTAAATAAAGAAGACAAAAATGATCAAATAAGTAGCTTACAAGGAGAAGGATTAACAGTAACAGTTCCAGCAGCAGAAGATACTAACCAAGATAGCCAAATTAATGAAGATGAAAAGAAGAAAGTAACAATAGAATTTACAGTAACAGTAACAGGCCAAAAGCAAGCAGATGGAGAACTTGAAAATAATACACCAATAAGAAATACAGCAACATTATATAAAGATCCACAAGATAAAGATACTCCAGAAAAGCAAGAAACAACAAAGCCAGTTGAACATACATATGTAAAACCAATAATTACATCTAAAAAAGTAGCAAAAATATTAGATGCAGACGAACAACCAGTACAAGATAGAACATATGCATTAGCTGGAGATAAAATAGAATATACAATAACAATAACAAACTCTGGAGATTATAAGGGAACAGTTAATGTAAAAGATGATATGCCTGAAGGGGTAGAATATACAGGTCAAGATTCAGTAACAGTTACAACAAAAGGACAAGTTGAGGTTAAACAATATAATATAGATAACTTAAAACAAGGATTTGAAGTAGAAGTACCAGCAAAAACAGACAGTGAAAATGGACAAGTAACAGTAACGTTTAAAGTAACAGTAAAAGAATTAACAGACCATTCAACACATAAAACAACAATAAACAATGTTGCAACAGTAGGCGAAAAAACACCATCTAGTGAAACTATAGTAAATGAGGCAGCTTTAGCAATATCAAAAACATCTAAAGTAACAGATGATGGATTAGAAGACGCAGACAAAGAAGCAAAAAATGTAAAAGTAGGAAGCATAATAACATATACTATAACTGTTACTAATGATGGAACAGCGCCAGAAACAGTAAAAATAGAAGATACAATTCCAGAAGGAACAGAATTTGTAGCAAATTCAATAAAAATAAACAATGACGGAGATTATAAAGTAGATAATGGAGAAGTATCTGTAAGCACAAAAACAGAAGATGAGTTAAAATCAGGAATAAGTGTAGAAGTACCAGCTAAAGTTGATGCAAACAAAGGAAAACTAGTACTTACATTTGAAGTAAAAGTAACAGGAAAGAAAAAAGACGGTAGCAGATTAGCAAATGGAGATAAAATTGAAAATACAGGTTATATAGAGCATACAGGTGGAACTAGAGATGATTCAACAACAGAAAATACCTATATAGAACCTATTATTAGTAGTGCGAAAAAAGCAGAAATTTTTGTAGAAGAAGAACAACCAGCACAAAGAGACTATGCATTAAGAGGAGATACAATTAAATATACAATAACAGTAAAGAATACAGGAGCATATAAAGGAAAAGTAACAATAAAAGATAGTATTCCAGAAGGAACAACATTTGTAGCAGATAGCATTAAAGTTACTGGAGCACCAGATGCCTTAGAAAGTTATGGAGAAACAGATTTAACAGAAAACGGAATAACAGTTACAGTTCCTGCAGCTAATGATAAAAATCATAATACAGAAATTGATGATACTGAAGCAGGAATAGTAGTATTAACATTTAAAGTAACAGTAGATAAAATGCAAGGAGAAGAAACTACAAAGAAGATAAACAATATAGCAACAGTAACACATAAAAAGGTTCAAGATGATCCAGAAGAACCAGAAATAAAACAAGAACCAAATGCAGAAGTAACAGTAAAGAGACCAGAAATTAAAGTAGAAAAATTTGCAACAGCATCAACTGAAACTAATAATGTTACTGTAGGAGATTCAATAACATATAGAATAGTATTTACAAACTCAGGAGATGCAGAAGGTAAAGTAAAAGTAAAAGATGTAATACCTGACCATACTGAGTTAGAAGCACAGACTATAAAAATAAATGATAGTGGTACATATCTTGGAAAAGACTTAAATATAAATGGAGAGCAAACATTAAATGATGGAATAGAAATTACAGTACCTGCTAAAACAGAAAGAGGAAATGGAGAAGTAACATTAGAATTTGTAGTAGATGTACAAGATACAGATGACCAAACTACGATAGAAAACTTTGCAACTGTAAATAAAGATACAACAGATCCAGAATCACAAGATAAACAAACCAATAAAGTAACAAACAAATATGTTGAGCCAGTTATTGAAAGAGAAAAAACAGCAACAATAGAAAATGTAAAAGATAGAACATATGCAATGGAAGGAGACAGAATCAAGTACACAATTACAGTTACAAATAAAGGTGGACTTGAAAAACTAGTAACAATTAAAGATGATGCTCCAAAAGGAACAAAATTTGTACAAGATAGTATAGAAGTTGAAGGAGCAACTGACATAAGAGATGATTATACATTAGAAGAGTTAAAAGGTGAAGGAATAAATGTTACAGTACCAGCAGCAGAGGATATTGATGAAGATGGACAAATAGGAGAAGAAGAAGAAAAGAAAGTAACTCTAAGCTTTATAGTAGAAGTAGAAAAATTACAAGATGGAAAATATACAACAATAATAGAAAATACAGCAACTGTAGATGGAACGCAGACACCAAAAGTAGAAACAACAGTAAATAAGGCAAACATTGAAGTAGAAAAAACTTCAGAAACAGCAAAAAAGGTAAAAGTAGACGATAAAATAACATATAAAATAACAGTAACAAACAAAGGAGAAGCAGTAGGTGAAGTAACTTTAAAAGATAAAGCACCAGAAGGAACAGAATATGAAAGCCTAACAGTAGAGCCAAATACACCAGATTATACATATGAAAAATTATCTTCAGAAGGTGGATTAAAAGTTACAATACCAGCAGCACAAGATACAAATGGAAATAAAACTATAGAAGAAAACGAATATACAAAAGTAACATTAACATTAGTAGTAAAAGTAACAGGAAAGGGTACAGGAGAAATAGAATTAAATGATGGTTATACTATCAAAAATGTTGCGAAATATACAGTAGATGGAAAAGAAACAGATACTGATGAAGTAACACATGAATATGTAAAACCTGTTATTAGTAGTGCAAAAGTATCAAATGTTGCAGAAGACGATAAAGTAGAATCTGGAGATGAAATAACATATACAATTACCGTAACAAATAAAGGTGGATTAGAAACAACTGTAAAAGTAGCAGATAAAGCACCAGATGGAACGAAATTTAAACCAAATAGTATAAAAGTAAATGGACAATTAACAGAAGACGGAGAAGAACAATTAACAGCAGGAATAAACGTTCCAGTAAAAGCACAAGTTGAAGATACACCAGGAACAGGAACATTAGAGTTTACAGTAACAGTAAATTCAATGAATGAACTTGAAAATGGAGCTACAATAAGCAACGTCGCTACAGTAGATGGAGATGAAACAGAAGAAGTACAAGATACTTATGCAAAACCAATCATTACAAGTGAAAAAATTGCTCAAGTAGTTGTAGGTGAAGATATACAAGAAAGAAGAGACTATGTAGCAGAAGGTGAAACAATAAGATATACAATAACAATAAAGAATAGTGGAGATGCAGAAGGAACAGTTAAAGTAAAAGATAGAATGCCACAAGAAGTACAATATTCTGCAGATGTAAAAATAAAAGTAAACGGAGAAGAAGATTCTAATTATACAGTACAACAATTAGTATCAGATGAAGGAATTCAAGTTAAAGTTCCAGCAAAAACAGATGATGGAGATGGAAAAGTAACTTTATCATTTGATGTAACAGTAGGAACAGGATTTGCAAATGAAGCAAATGGCTATACAACAACCATTACAAACAATGCAACAATAACACATAACGGAGAAGAGCAAACAGCAAAAGCAGAAACAACATTAAAGAAAGAGCACATAACATCAACAAAGAAAGGAACAATACAGAATGCAGACGATAGAAACTATGCATTAGAAGGAGATGTAATTGAATATACTATAACAATAGAAAATGACGGAACATTAGAAAAAGATGTAAAAGTTATAGATAAAGATGTAAAAGGTGCACAAATTATAGACAAAATAAAAGTAGAACCAGATCAAAATGGTGTAAGTGAATTTAATCCTCAAGACCTAACAACAGGAATAACAGTTACAGTTCCAGCAAAAACAGAATCAAATGGAAAAGTAACAATAACATTTAAAGCAAAAGTAGATAATTTAACTGAACAAACATATACAGGAACAGTATCAAATACTGCTCAAGTAGATGATACCCCTGTACCATCAACAGGAGTAACAGTAAATAAACCAAATATTACAGCTACAAAGACTTCTACAGTAGAAAATGGAATAAATACATTAAAAGCAAATGAAGTAACAAACGGAACAAAATTAAAATATACAATAACAGTAAATAACATAAACGGAACAGCACCAAAGACAGTAAAAGTAAAAGATACTATTCCACATGAAGTACAATTTGTAAGTGGAAGTATTGTAGTAGATAATCAACGAGAAGAATCTAAGGAAGAGCAAGATTTAATAAACGGTATAGACCTAACATTAAATCCAGGAGAAACAAAGACAATAGAATTTGAAGTAACAGTACAAGACTGTGAAGACGATACAAATATAGTAAACAAAGCAACAGTAGATGAAGCAGAAGTACAAGCAGAAAATAAATATGTTGAACCAAAAATTAGCGCTACAAAAGTAGGAAAAGTACAAGGAGCAGAAGATAGAGGTTACGCATTAGAAAAAGACATAATTGAGTACACTATAACAATAAAAAATGAAGGATTACTAGCAAAAGATGTAAAAGTAACTGATAGTAATATAGCAGGAGCTCTAGCAGAAGGAAAAGTAACAGTAGCTCCATTACCACCAGAGGGACCACAAGAAGGTTATGACGTAACAGATTTAACATCAGAAGGAATAACAGTAAGAGTACCAGCTGCAACAAAATCAGAAGAAGGAGTTGTTACACCAGCAGAAGTAACATTAACATTTAATGCAAGAGTAAATGCAATACCAGAAGGTTATGAAGCACAAGTAACAAATACAGCAAATGTAGATGAAAAAGACGTAACATCAACACCAGTGGATGTAAAGAAACCACATATAGTAGCTTCTAAATCATCAGATAAGCAAGAAAAAACAGTAAAAGCAGGAGACACAATTACATATACAATAACATTAGATAACCAAGGAACAGCCCCTGGAACAGCATTAGTAAAAGATGAAAAAATAACTCAAACACAAGGAATTTCATATACAAGAGAAGCAACAGTTACAGTTACAGGAGTAGAAGGATTAGACAATAAGACAATAGGTGACTTAATAGGCGAAGGAATTAGTGTAGAAGTACCAGCAGGAAAACAAGTAACACTTTCATTTACAGTATCAGTTACAGGAGACTCATTAAATAATAAAGCAGAAATAACAAACGTAGCTAGTGTAAATGGACAAAATACACCAGAAGTAACCGACACATTTGTAAAACCAATAATAGAAGTTACAAAGAAAGCAGAAATAAGAGATAAAGTACAAGATAGAGACTATGCAGTAGAGGGAGACACAATTATCTATACTATAGTAATAGCAAATAAAGGTGGAGCAGAAGGAACAGTTAAAATTAAAGAAGAAATGCCAGCAGAAGTAAGTTATGAAGAAAGCGGAAAAGTAACAGTAAAGGACGTAACAGACGGAGAAACAGGAGAAGAAAAAGAACAATATACAATACAAAACTTATTAGAAGGACAAAATGTAACAGTAGAAGCAGGTAAAACATTAGAATTAAGCTTTGAAGTAACAGTAGAACCATTTGGAGATACAGAACAAGGTACAACAAAGAAAGTAGTAAACAAAGTTGTTGTAAATGATAAAGAAGATGAACCAAAACAAGCAGAAATAACAGTAAATACTGCAGATATAGCAGGAAGTAAGAAAGCAGAAATAATGGATGGAGCAGAAGGATTAGAAGAAAATCAAGTAACAAAAGGAACAAAGATAAAATACACAATAACTGTAACAAATAATGGAGATGCAGACGGAAAAGCAGTTGTAAAAGATATTGTACCAGAAGGAACAAAACTTGTACCAGATAGCGTACAAGTTGATGGAGATCCAAGTCACTCAATAAGTCAAGAATACAGCGAAGAAACAAAACAAATAGAAGAAACAGTAACAGTAAAAGTAGGCGGAAATGTAAAAGTAAGCTTTGAAGTAATAGTAGAAGACTTAGAAGATGGTAAAACAATTCAAAACTCTGCTTCAGTAAATGATGGATCAACAACTAGTGTACAACATACATATGTAGAGCCAGTAATTACTGCTACAAAATCAGCAAGTCCAGAAACTGGATCAAAAGTAGTAGCAAATCAAGAAATTAAATACACAATTACAGTAACAAATACTGGTAGAGCAAAAGCAACAGCAACAGTAAAAGATGAAATACCAGACGGAACAATATTTAAGGAAAGAAGCATAAAAGTAAAAGGAGCAGAAGAATCAGAAAAAGATGCTTCAAGCTTAAGAGAAGGTATTCAAGTAGAGGTACCAGCAGCAACAGATCTAGATGGAAATGGAATAATAGATGATGGAGAAGAAGGAAAAGCTACAGTAGAATTTACTGTAAAAGTTAAACCAGAAAATGAAATGGATGATTTAGCAACAATAGAAAACGAAGCTACAGTAACAGAGCCAAAAACAGATGCAAATATAACAACACCAACTGTAACACATACTTATACAGAGCCAAATATCACAGCTTCAAAGACAGCACAAGTTACAGAAAGAAAAGATCCAAAAAATGCAAGCGGATTATCAAATACTCAAGTTACAGTAGGAGATAAAATTAAATATACAATTACAGTAACAAACAGTGGACATGCAGATGGAACAGCTGTAGTAAAAGATGTTCTTCCAAAGGGTGTACAATATAGTGATGAATTTACAGTAGTAGGAGACAAATCAGGAGCATTACATGACATTAATCAATTAACATCAGAAGAAGGAATGACTGTAACAGTACCAGCAAAAACTGGTGAAGAAAATGGAAAAGTAACAATAAGCTTTACAGTAACAGTAGTAGATGGTCAAGATGATAATGCAATGAGCAACGGTGATAAAATAGTTAACAAAGCTACAGTAAATGGAAATATAACAACTGAAGAAGTAACACATACTTATGTAGAGCCAGATATGACAGCTAAGAAAGAGGCTGAAATAGTAGGATTAGATGATGTAAAATTAGAAAGAAACTATGCATTAGAGGGAGATACAATTAAATACACAATTACAGTAACAAATAAAGGTGAAGCAAATGGACAAGTAACAATTAAAGATACAATTCCACAAGGAACTTCATTTGTACCAGAAAGCATAAAAGTTGATGGAGCATTAGATACTAAGGAAAGCTATGATTTAAGTGATTTAACATCAAACGGAATAATAGTTACAGTACCAAAAGCAAATAACGCAGATGAAGATCCAGAAATATCAGAAGCAGAAGAAACAAAAGTAACAGTAACATTCAAAGTAACAGTAAACCCAATGGGTGAAGATGAGTTAACAGAGAAAATAAAAAATACAGCTGATGTAAACGGTAAAGAAGTACCATCAGAAGATGTAGAAGTAGATAAACCACAAATTTCTATAACAAAATCTTCTGACCCAGAAAATAAAGCTAAAGTAAAAGCAGGACAAGATATAACATATTCTATAAAGGTTGCAAATAAAGGAACAGCACCAGAACAAGTATTAATTAAAGATACAATACCAGCAGGAACAGAATATGTAGTAGAAGATGGCATAACAGTAGAGTCAAGTGACGGCTCTGTAGAAGACTTACACGAAACATACACATTAGAACAATTAACAGAAAACGGAATTGAAGTAAAAGTACCAGCAGGAAAAGATAGTAATAATGATGGAAATATAAGAGATGATGAAGCTGGAACAGTAACAGTAAGCTTTAAAGTAAAAGTAACAGGAAAAGGAAAGACAAACGGACAATTTATTGAAAACACAGCTGAAGTAGACGAAGAACCAGAAAACGGTGAAAATATACCAAGAAGATCAAATAAAGTACAACATGAATATATAGAAGCAATAATTTCAAGTATAAAGACTGCACATACACAATATGAAAAAGCATATGTAGTAGCAGGAGAAGAAATAACATATACAATTACATTAACAAATGATGGAGACTTAGAGAAAGAAGTACTTGTAAAAGATACAATTCCACAAGGAACAGACTTCGTTGAAGAATCACTTGAAGTTAAGAGTGGAGAAGATACTATATCACATGAAATAAGTGAATTAACTGGAGAAGGAATTAGAGTTAAAGTACCAGCAGCTACAGAAGAAACACCATTAGTTTCAAGAACAAGCGGAATAGCTACAATAACATTCAAAGTTAAAGTAAAAGAAACTAAAGACTTAACAGATGTAACAGACATTATAAACGTAGCAGAAGTAAACAAAGATCCAGATAATACACCAGAACCAGGATCAGAAAATCCAAATGTACAACGTCCAGAAGTAACAACACCATTAGTAAGTTATGAAAAGACTGCAGAAATAACAAGAGCAGAAGAACCTCAAGAAGACCTAGAAAGTACATTACAAGAAAATCAAGTAACTGTAGGAGACACAATAACATATACAATTACTGTAAAGAATAAAGGTACTAAGGAAGTAACAGGAATTACAATAGAAGATAAAGTACCAGATGGAACAGAGCTTATAAGAATAGATAAAGAAGAAACTTTACCAACAGATAAGGGAAGCTATGAAGATACTACAAATACAATTACATGGACAGTAAACGAAATAGCACCAGGAACAACAAAACAAGTAAGTTTTACAGTAAAAGTAAAATATACAGAAGATGAAGAAGTAACAATAACTAACGTAGCTAAAGTAGACGATAAAGAAACAAATACAACAGAACATGAATATGTAAAACCAGAGCCAGAATTAATAGAAAAGAATGTAACAAAGACATCTTCAACACCAGAGATAGTAACAAAAGAAGGAAGAGTATCTTATGAAGTAACATTCAAAGCAAAAGTAGATAAATTTGTAGGAAAAGCAAAGATAACAATGATAGATACTTTACCATACCCATTAGATTTAGAAGAAATGCAACAAATTGCAGAGGAAAACGGAATAGATACTTCAGAAGAAAATTGGCTAGAACAACTATTCAAGGGCGGAAAATATGCACAAACAGATAATGATGACGGAAGCAAGAAATATACAATTACATGGGAAGAATATGCAGAAGATATAGATACATTCAAAGATGGCAATGTTCAAGAAATAACAAGAACAAAGACATTAGAATTAAAATATGCATACGGCAAATTAGACGGAACAGTTAGCGAGTTAGTAAATAAAGTAGAAGCTAAGATAGACTTAATAGAACCATCAGATGATGGAGATGAAATTGTAAAACCAGACGAAGATCCAGCAGAAGCAGAAGTAAAAATACCAATGAAAATAGAGTCAACAGTTACAACACATCACTACATCTACGATCCAGAATTACCAGAAGGAGAACAATACACAACTGAACAATTAGCAGATGATGAACAACAAACAGGAAAAATAGGTGAACATTATACAACAGAACCATCAAATCAAGTACCTGCAAACTATGAGTGTAAGAATTCAACACCTGAAGGAAAAGACGGATTATTTGAAGATGAAGATAAAGAAGTAACTTACTACTATCAATTAAAAACACCACAAGTTTCAAGTCAAATAGATAAAACAATTGTAGTAAAAGAAGGCGGAGCAGTAAAAGAAGAAAAAGCAGAGGAAGAACCAGATGTAGTAACTACAAAAGTATTAACAAAAGAAGGCGGACTTGTAGAATATGACATAACATACACAGCACATGTAAAAGATTACATTGGTAAAGTAAAAGTAGAAATAGTAGATACATTACCAGCACCAATAGATAAATCTAAGTCAGATTTACAAGATGGAGAATATAGTGAAGAAGACAATACAATAACATGGACAGAAACTATAAATGATGTAGATACTTTTGCAGGCAACGGTGAAGAATATGCAGACGGAACATTTACAAAGACATTTACAAAACACATATCAGTAGTATATGTAGTTGAAGATAAAGTAGCAGAGTTAGAAAACACTGTAACAGGATCAACAAAAGTTTACTATCCAGATATACACACAACAACACCAGGAGAGGAACAAGATGTAGGTAGCGAAGATCCAGAAGACACAGAAACATTAGAACAAGATTACAAGATGAAATTCACACTTGAGAAAGTTTGGGAAGATGAAGATAATCATCCAGACGCTGTAGATATAACAATAGATGCTAAAGATGCTCGCAAACTTGAAGATGGAACAAGAGAAGATTATACTAGCGAAACACAAAGATTAGATTCAACTAACAACTGGACATTTACAGAGGACGAAACACTACAAAAATATGATGAAGATGGAAACAGAATAGAATATGTAGTAACAGAGTATGAAGTAAATGATGGCGACTTAGAGGATTATGCAAAACCAAAAGTAGAGATGATAGCATCAAGTGATGAGTTAAGCGATATGAACAACTACATAATAAGAGTAACAAACTCATACATAGCATACGATATGGACTTAGATACAGAAATGATAAAAGAAGTAACTAAGATAAACAACAAAGAAATAGGTTCAAAAGACGGAGACGAAACAATAACAGGTATGTCATCAGCAACAGACAAAGTATCATATAGGTTAGAATTTAGTGCTTACTTAGAAGAATATGAAGGTGAAAAAGCTAAATGGACTATAGTAGATACATTACCATATGCAATAGATGAACGTGCTTCAAACTTAGCAGGAGGAAAATACGAAGAAGTTGAAGACCCAGAAACAGGAGAAATGGAATACAGAATAACATGGTCAAAAGATGTAGAAAGCATAGCTACGGATGATGATGGTAGATTTACTATAACAAAAGACATTTCACTAGTATTTAAAGATGTAGATCCAACACAAGCTACCTTAAAGAATACAGCAGAAGGAACAATACTATTAAAGTCAGAAAAGAACGGAGATACAGCAAAAGCAACAACGACATTAGACATGAATATTGAAGGAAAAGTAATAGTTAGATACGTATATATTGATCCAGAAGATCCAGATCATAAAGAGAAAGATATAGCACCACAAGAGGAAATTCAAGGTAGAATAGGAAGCTCATACAATACAGACGTAGATACAAACGAAGCAGGAGAGCCATTAAGAAAAGAACACATACCAGGTTATGTATTAGAAAGTGATAATGGAAAGACAAAAGGAACATTTGATGAAGAAGAACGAATAGTAATCTACTACTATACAAGAGCAGAAGGAAAAGTAACAGCAAAATATGTAGATGAAAATGGAAACGACATAATACCACCACAAGTTCAAACAGGAAAAGTCGGAGACCCATTTGAAACAGAACAAAAGACCTTCGACGGCTATAGACTAAAAGAAGTACAAGGAGACAAAGAAGGAACATATACAGAAGAAGAACAAACAGTAAAATATGTATACGAAAGAATACCTGCAGAAGTAATAGTAAGATACTTAGAGAAAGGTACAAATAGAGAATTAGCACCACAATATACTATGGAAGGCCACGTAGGAGACCCATATCAAGCATCAAGAAAATCAATAGACAACTACAGAGCAGTAGAGCCAGAGCCAACAAATAGTACAGGAAACATGACAGAAGCTACAATAACAGTAACATACTATTACGAAAGAATACCAAGTGGAACAGTAAGAGTAAAATATCTAGATGTAGACACTAAAGAGGAATTAACATACATGGAAGAACATCCAGATGGAACAATGGAAGAAAAGACATACGGCTATGACATAACAGGAAATGCAGGAGACAAATACACAACAGAAGAAAAAGAAATACCATATTACAACTTATTCAAGAAACCAGAAAATGCAGCAGGAGAATTAACAGAAGACGGCGATACAGTAATCTACTATTATCAAAAGAAACCATTTAACTTCAGTATAGAAAAAGTATTCAAGAGTGTAATACTAAATGGTGAAGTAAAGAATATAACAAACAACAAGTCAACAAAAGTAGAAATAGTAGCTGCAACAATACCATATGCAAAACTACAAGTAACATATAAGATTATTGTAAGAAACACAGGCGAAATAAACGGTAAAGCAAAAGTAATTGAAATGTTACCACAAGGCTACAGATTGGTAAATCCAGCAAACTATTGGGCACAAATGCCAGACGGAACACTAGAATCAATAGTAGAACTAAAAGCCGGAGAAACAAAAGAACTAGAAGTAACGCTTGAATGGATAAACTCAAACGACAACTTCGGAATCTTCGACAACACAGCAAAAATGGTAGACATAGAAAACGAAGCAAACTTCAAAGAAACATCAAAAGACGATAACACATCAACAGCAGAATTGATTACAAGTATCAAGACAGGTATGGAAGAAAACGTTATATTAATATCAACAGGAATAGGCTTAATAATAACACTATGCATACTAGTATATCTATACGAAAAATACAACAAAGAAAGAGGCATACCAATGAGAAAAATTAAGATAGAGAACAAGAAGATAGTAATCAAGAAAGAGAAGTAAACTATTAGGGACGGGGTTAAATAGTTTAACCCCATCCCAATTATTTATAATATTATTATGCATAATGATTTAGTATCATACAATGAGTATTTATAACATTATTAATAAAAATATGGAGGATGAGTAATTGAAACTTAAGAAGCGAGAAGAAAAAATATTAACAAAAGGTATAAAACAGAGTAATAATCCTTTAAGTAAAATTAAAGATATGACTACTATAATAACAGTAATTTTGCTAATAAGCATAATTACTGCATTTATAATGTCTGCAATTTTTGTAAATACAGAAAGTATAAGTCATTTTTTTAGTCCAATTAAAGAATATAGTGATGGAAATACTAAATCATTATCAAATAATATAAATACAATAGCTAGAGAGCAAACAAATAATCAACTAGAAAAAATTGAAAATTTAATAGGAAAATATCAATTTAATATAACAGGGGGAAGTGCATTCTTAACAAAAAATGGAGAGTATTCGCATATTCCTAATATGGCACAATATGAATTAGATCATTCATCTACCTTACTTAGCAATTCTTCAGGGGGATATTTAAGTGAAGAATACAACAAAGGAGGTAGTATTTATAAAGCATATTTAATAATAGAATCATCTTCAGATGGTTGTTATAATGCTTCTAATAAAACTTATAATAATAACACAGGTCTTAACCATTGGCCAGTTACTATTGTTGGAAGTAATTCAACATTAACTAAACCAGTAGATGTTTATTGCTATTCAGGAAATAATATAAGAAGAATGGGTTATATAGATATTACAGAATTTGTAAAGGAAAATGGATATGGTTGGTATTACGTATGTAATGTACCATATGATCAAACAAATCAAATGTCTGGAAATGATACTTTTGCTGGATGGAAAATGGTTGTAATAGAAGAAAATGAAAAATTACCATCTAGAGTGTTAGAATTAGCATTAGGATGTGTAGCTACAAACGGAGTACATTCAGGTGCTTCTTTAACAATAAATTTGGAAGGATTAAAAACATATCAAACAGGAACTGTAACAGGACAATTATTATATAGTTTGGCAGGTGCAGATCCAAATGCTAGTACACAAAACAATACGATAAAGTATGGGTATAGTACAACTGATTCTATCGAATCAAGCTCATTAAAAACTATTACAACAAGTAATAAAGTAAGAACACCGCTTAACCCATTAACATTTATGTATTCAAGAAATGGTATTCCATTAAGTTCAATTGGATATAGTAAATCAACTTATAAAACACCAAATTACTTCATACCAAGTACAACAACGTATACAAGTTCTAAACCATCATCAGGTACATATTATGAAACAGATAGCTCAGACATAGAGCTACTAGACATAGATGGAGTAACAAAAAAACATGATGTTAAATATGGAAACAGTATGAAAACAATAGGTCTATATTTTGAAACAGTAACAGGTGTAGCACTTATAAGTGATATTTTAGGTATTGTAGTAGATATAGATACGCCAACATTTTCATCAGAACAGACAACGACATTAAATTCAGAAACAGAACTTACAACAAGTGCTACAGTAACAGGAAAAGTAACAAATACAACTGCAGCCTCAGATATAGGATTAAAAGAAGAAACTTTTATAATAACTATAGATAAAGGACTAACGATAGATAATTATACAGTAATAACACATGCTAATAGTGCAGACACAACAGGAAAAGCTATTACAGGAGTAATAGATAGAATCAATAATACAATTACTTTTAAAGATGCCAATTTAAACGTAAAAGGATCTTATATAGATTACACCGTTAATTGTACGAAAAACGATACAGTAAGAACGAAATTTACAAATGAAGCAAGACTATCAGGATATTATTTTAATGTAGTAGAAACAGATAAATATATTACAGGTGCAACATACGCAACCTCTTCAGCAATACCAATTTATAGTCTTACAATAGACCCAAATACAGGAAAATGGGATGATAAAGAAACTAGTTCAGTATTTGGATTAAGAAGTGGAGAAAAGAAAAATATAGATGTACCTACAAAGTTAGGCTATACATTTAATGGTTGGACTTTAACAGGAACGGGTTCATCAATGGTAGATTTAAAAGCAAAATCTGACTTTACAATGGGTTCACAAAGTGCAACATTACAAGCACAATGGGTACCAAATAAGAATACTAAGTATACAGTAAAGCATTGGCTACAAAAAGAGGGAAAAGGTACAGAAGAAAATGCAACTAACTATGACATGCACGAAGCAGTAACAGCAGAGGGAGAAACAGATTCGACAGTAACTGCACAGGTTAATACTTATGATGGTTTTATATCACCAGATGCTAAGCAAGTAAAAATAACAGCAGATGGCTTAGCAGAAGTAGACTATTATTATATAAGAAAAGAAACAGATACAACAAGTGCTATAACAAAAGGTGGAACAGAAGAAATAACTGAAAAAAATCAAGAAGTTAATTATAACATTAAATATACAGCAAGTATAGACAATTATACTGGTAATGCAACAATAACTATAATAGATACACTACCTTATGAAATAGATGAAGATGCATCACAATTAGGTGATGGTGCAATATATAGTAAAGAAAATAAAACTATTACATGGGAAGAACATGAAAATAACATAGACATACTAACAGAAGGAAAAGCGCATACTATAACAATAGAGAAAAATATAAAAATAGTATATAGTAATTTAAATACAAATGATACAAGTTTTGTAAACAAAGTATCAGGACAAGTGTATTTAGAAGCAACAGGGCAAACAATATATACAGATCAAGCACAAAAAGAAACTAAAACAAATTTCTATAAAGATATAACAGTTACAAAAAAATGGGAACATGGAAATAATATATATGGAAATCCAGAAAAAGTAACATTACAAATAAAAAATGGAAATGATATAGTAAATTCACATGATGTAACAATAGCAAATAAAGTAGGTGAAGACCAAAACACATGGAACTATAAATTTGAGCATTTACCAAAATATAATGAAAGTGGAGAAGTAATAAACTATACCATAGATGAAGTAGAATTAGAATATTATAGAAAAAATATAGATGAAGCAAACAAAACAATTACAAATACATATATAGGTCCAGAAATTAGTGGTAGCAAAACTGCAACAGTAATTTTAGGACCAGAAGAGCCAGAAGCAAGGGACTATGCAGTAGAGGGAGACACAATAAGATATGTAATAACAGTAGAAAATGCAGGTCAAGTAGAAAAAGAAGTAACAATACAAGACAAAATTCCAACAGGAACAACTTTTAAAACAGGCAGTTTAGAAGTAAAAAAAGGAAATGCAGTTGTAGCAGACTATAGAATACAAAACTTAACAGGAACTGGAATAAAAATAGTAGTTCCACCAAAAACAGGTGCGGAAAATGGAAAAGTTACAGTCAAATTTGATGTAACTGTAAATGACCTAGAAGATCATATATTTGAAGAAAAAGTAGAAAATACAGCAATAGTAGATGGAAAAAGTACAGACACAATAGTTACAAATGTAAAGAAACCAAATGTATCAATAAGAAAAACAGCAGTACCAGAAGCGGGTTCAAAAGTAACAGTAGGAAACCAAATAGTATATTCAATAAATGTAAGAAATACAGGAACAGCTCCAGAAGAAGCAATAATAAAAGATACAGTGCCAGTAGGAACTACATTTGTGGCTGAAAGTATAAAAGTAGATAACGTAGGAATGGTAGAATTAACAGAAAAAGATTTAGCTGAAGGAATAAAAGTAGAAGTAGAGCCACAAACCACTGAAATAATCGAATTTGCAGTAACAGTAAACGACTTAAATGATGGAGAAGAAATAATAAATGTTGCGAAAGTAGATGAGCATCCTCTACATCATGGAAATATAGAAAGAGAAACAAGAGAAGTAATACATAAATATGTAGAGCCTCAAATAACAGTAAACAAATCATTATCAACACAAAATTCAAAATCATATGTAATACCTGGAGAAAGAATAACATATACAATAGAAGCAGAAAACGCAGGAGGACTAGAAAAAGAAATACTTGTAAAGGATAGTATTCCAGCTGGAACATCATACAGCAAAGGAAGCCTTAAAGTTACAGGGCAAGCTGTAGAACAAGAGTATGACATAAATCAATTAACTACAAGCGGAATTAATATTACAGTACCTGCAGCAACAACTAATGAAGAAAGTGAAGAAAAAACAAATGGAAAGGTAGCAATAACATTTGATGTAACAGTAAATGCAGAAGCTACGGGAATAATATCAAACATAGCTAAAATAAGCAAAGTGCCAGAAATAGAGGAAACTAACGAAGTAAAAGTATTTGTATTAACATACTCAAAAGAGATAGAAGTAGTAGAAAGAGGAAATGCAGAAATAACATTAGGACAAAACGAAGTAGCAGTAGGAGACACAGTAAAATATACAATAAAAGTAAATAACACAGGAAATCAAAAAATGCAAAATCTATTAATAGAAGATGCAGTGCCAGAAGGGCTAGAAGTAATAAGCGCAAACGGAGGAACAAAACAAGAAAACACAATTAGATGGAAGGTAGACATTGAACCAAACAGTTCTGAGAGTGTAAGTTTCACAGCAGAAGTAAAGCACTCTGTAAGAGAATACACTATAGAAAATACAGCAATAGTAGATGGTAACAGAACTAACACAGTACAAACACCATACAAAGAACCAGGAATTATATTAAATAGTGAGATAACAAAAACAGCAGATGTAGACAAGATAATATCAGAGGAAACTCCTATATATTATCAAATAGAATACAAAGCAACAGTGCAATACTTTGAAGGAAAAGCAAAAGTAAAAATAGTAGATACATTGCCATACCCAATAGATGAAGGCGCATCACAAATAGAAGATGGAGTATATGAAGAAAACTTAGAAGAAAAGAAATATACAATAACATGGGAAAAAGAAATAGATGGCATAAATACATTTGTAACATGGGATCCAAAAGAAATAAAAATAACTAAAGCAGTTCAATTAAAATACAAATACGAAGACATAAACAATACAGATGGAACAATGTTAAACAAAGTAACATCAAATATAGAATTGCAAATACCAAAGCAGTTAAGTTCAGAATATGAAACAGTAAAGCAAGAGCAAAAAGTAGCACAAGCAGAAATAGCAGTAGAAATACCAGCAGAGGTAATTTTACATCATTATATATATGATGCTACAAAAGGTGGAAACACAGATACAAAATTAATAGAAGATACAAAAATAACAGGAGTAATAGGAGAAGAATACACAGCAGTACCACCAAAAACAATACCAAAAAATTATGTATGTAGAGATATACATCCAGACAAATACACAGGAAAATATGAAGAACAGCCAATAGAAGTAAACTTCTACTATGAACTACAAGAACCAGACATAACAAATGAAATGACTAAAACAGCAAAAGTAAAAACATTAACAAAGCAAGAAGAACCAGCTAAATACACAATAGACTATACTGTAAACATATCAAAATATATAGGAAAAGCAAAAATAGAAATAGTAGATAAGCTACCAGCCAAAATAGATATAGCAAAATCAAAAATAGGAGAAAATGCAGTATACAGTGAAGAAAATCAAACAATAACATGGACAGAAGAAGTAGAAGGAATAGACACATATAACCAAAGTGGAGAATATGAAGGCGGAAATTACACAGCAGGAACATATACAAAACACTTTATAAAAGAAATAGAAGTAGTATATAAAGAACAAAATGTAGAGGCAGACTTAGAAAACACAGTAACAGGAACAGCCAAAATCTACTATCCAGAAAAACATACAAGCACACCAGGAGAAGTACAAAAGGAAGTAACGCAAAATGCAACAGAAACAATAAGCCAAGACTATAAAGTAAATATAAAAGTAGAAAAACAATGGGATGACAACAACAATAAAAGAGAACATAGGCCAGATGCAGTAAAAATAAAAATAGCAGGAAATGGAACATCAATAGAGCAAACTTTAAACGAAGCAAACAACTGGACATACGAAGCAGAAAACTTAGAAGTATATGATGCAAAAGGAGAAAAAATAGAGTATGTTGTTACAGAAAGTGAAGCAAAGCCTGGGGATTTAAAATATTACAATAAAGCGGAAATAACCAAAACAGAATCAGAAGATAAAGGAGAATACATATATAACATAAAGAATGCATATAAAGTATTAACAGCAGACTTCAACTCAGAAATAACCAAAACTGCGACAAATAGTATAAAAGATAGAAATGAAAAAATAGACTACACAATAAAATATCATACAGAAATACCAGAATATTTAGGAGATGGAGTAATAACAATAGTAGATACATTGCCATATAAAATAGATGAAAAAAATTCTAAATTAAATGGTGGAAAATATAATGATGAAAGACAAACAATAACATGGACGGAAGAAATAAAAAATATAGACACAATAGCAAATGGACCATTTACATATAGTACAACAAAGAATATATCTTTATTATATAAGGGAATAGATGCTTTAAAAGTAAATATGATTAATACAGTAAAAGGAAGAATAGAATTAGAAGAAACAAATCAATCAGATGAAGTAACAGCAATAGCAAATACAAGAATAGATATAAAAGGAAAAGTAATAGTAAAATACTTAGATATAGAAACCAAAGAAGAAGTAGCACCTCAAAAGGTAATAACAGGAAAAGTAGGAGATACATATTCAACAACAAAAGCAATGCCATCAGAGTTACTACCAAATTATGAATATATAGAAGAGTTAGAGCCTGAAAATATGGCTGGAACAATAAAAGAAGAAGATACATATGTAACATATTATTATAGAATACCAAGAGGAAAAGTAATAGTAAGGCATTTAGATGTAGACACAAATGAAAAAGTGGTAGACGATATAATAATAACAGAAAAAATAGGAACAGTACTTACAACAAAAGAGTTAAGCAAAGAAGAGCTAAATGATAGATATGAATATCTACCAGAAGGAGGACCAGCAAATAAACAAGTAACAGTAACAAAAGAAGATACATATGTAACATATTACTATAAAAGAGTAAAAGGAGAAGTAATAGTAAAATACTTAGAAAAAGGTACAAACACGAAACTATATGAAGATGAAAAAATAACTGGCTATGTAGGAGAAAACTACAGTACAGCAAGAAAAGCAATAAGTAAATATAAATCAGCACAGCCAGAACCAACAAACAAAACAGGAAAAATAACAAGGGCGACAATAGAAGTAATATACTATTACGAAAAAATTCCAAGTGGAGTATTAACTGTAAAATACATAGACGAAGATACAGGTGTAGAAATAAGGTATATAGAAACAAAACAAGATGGAACACAAGAAGAAAAAACATATAGATATGAAATAAGAGGAAATGTAGGCGATAAATATAAAACAGAAAACAAGCAAATACCTTATTATAGATTTATAAAAACATTAGGAGTAACAGAAGGAGAACTAACAGAAAATGGAGAAACAGTAATATATTATCACAAGAAATTAGACTTTAACTTCTCAATAAAACAAGAATTAAAACAGGTAATACTAAATGGAGTAGCAAAAAACATAACAAATAAAGAAGCAATGAAATTAGAAATAGTAGCAGACGAAATAGGAACAACAAAACTACAAGTAACATATTTAATAACAGTAAAAAATACTGGAGAAATAGATGGAAAAGCACAAGTAGTAGAAGAAATACCAGAAGGATTTAAACTATCAGAAACACAAAGTTATTGGACACAAAGACAAGATGGAAACTTAGAAACATCAGTAGAATTAAAAGCAGGAGAAGAAAAACAATTAGAAGTAACTTTAGAGTGGGCAAACGGAGATAGTAACTTTGGAGTATTTGAAAATGTAACTCAAATAGTACAAACAGAAAATGAGCCAAAATTTGAAGAAACAAACTTAGCAGACAATAAAGCAGAGGTAGAAATAATAACAAGTATAAAAACAGGAGTGGAAGCAAATATTGTAATATTAGTTGTATTATTAGTGTTAACAAGTTTAGGAATTTTGGGTACAATTCTAAAAATTCAAAATTTAAAGACAAAAAACAATAAATAGTAATTAAAAAATTCCCCTTATGGATGATTAATCATTCATAAGGGGAAATTTTTATAAGAAGATTATTTATTAAAATCAACTTTAACATTTTTTCTAGCTTCATCACTATCAACACTAAATAATTTCTCTTCTTTAAAACCAAACATTGAAGCAACTATATTAGAAGGGAATGTTTCTAATTTAGTATCATACATAGTAACAGAATCATTATAAAATTGTCTAGAATAAGAAATTTTATTTTCAGTATCTGTTAATTCAGATTGTAATTGAGTAAAGTTTTGATTTGCCTTCAACTCTGGGTAATTTTCTGAAACAGCCATAATTGTTTTTAAAGCAGCAGATAAACCATTAGAAGCTTCTACTTTTTCTGAAATGCTAGAAGCATTTGCCCAAGAAGTACGAAGTTCGGCTACTTTTTTAAATAAATCTGATTCATGAGACATATAGCCTTTTACAGTTTCAACTAAATTAGGAATTAAATCAAACCTTCTTTGAAGTTGAACTTCTATTTGACTCCAAGAATTTCTTACTTTTTGTCTTGCATGAACTAGCCCGTTATATATAGAAATTACTGCAATAATTAATATAACAACGATAGCTATAACAGCAATAATTATTATTGTAGCTAATGACATAATTAAGCCTCCTTTAAAAAATATTATACAATATTATAATAGCATAATGTACAGATTTATACAATATGAAATTACAAATTTTAAAATGAAGTAAATAAAAAAATTTTTATTTCTACAAAAAAAATTTAAAGCTTGTCATATTTTTGGTACAAGCTAAATATAATATAATAATGGAAATATTTAGTAAATTAACATAAAAAACAGAACGCACACAAAACCATTGACACATACGGAAATACGAAAAAAGGCAACAAAATTTGACAAGAATTTCAAAAAATGGTATAATAAGGATGTTGCAAGAATAAAGAGGAGGTAAATATTTTTATGAAAAAAGATGATAAAGCATCTATATCGTTAATAAAAATATTAGCAATTTGCATATTAATTATATTAATAATATCAATAACAAGTATAAGTGTTATGGCTGGTAACAGCAAATTAACAAATGTAAAAGTAATACTTTCAAATAGTTACGAAATGGTACTATTAACAGGGAAAACTAAAGTTTCAGAAATATTAAAAGATAATAATATAGTAGTAGAAGAGGATGAAATAGTTACACCAGGGTTAGAAGAAGAATTATCAGATAATAAAACAATAGTTATAGAAAAAGAAACTGAAAAAGAGCAACCTATGGTTTTAGCAGAAACAGCCGAAACTATTTCAACAGAAGAATTAATTAAGTCATATAGTCCTATTGTAGAAAAAATAGTAGTAGTGCAAGAAGAAATACCATTTGAAACCATTACAAAAGAAGCAACTGGAACAGGTACAACTAGAAATCAGGTTGTTCAAGAAGGTGTAAATGGTTTAAAGGAAGTAACATATAAAATAAAATATCAAAATGATATAGAAATAGAAAGAACAGAAATAGCATCTAAAATTATAAAAGAGCCTGTAAACAAAATAGTTGAAGTAAGAACAATACAAGTAACATCAAGAGGTTCAGGAAGAGTAACATATGTAGGCAATGGAAAATGGAGTTATTCAGCAGAAGATTTAGATTTATTATGTGCAATAACTGCACAAGAATGTAATTCAAGTTACGAAGGAGCATTAGCAGTTATTACAACAGCTTGCAACAGAACACAAAGCAGTAGCTGGAAAAGTAGAGGTTCAGATCCATTAAGCCAATATAAAGCAAAAGGTCAATTTTGTTATTCAATAGACAGCTATTGGGTAAAAAGATTAAACGGAAATTACCCAAGCTATGTAAAACAAGCTGTATTAGATGCATTAAATGGAAAAAGAAACCACAATTATTTATCATTTAGAGCTGCAGGTTACCATTCTGGTGAAATAATTGGAGGAAATGTTTATTTTAATCCAATGTAAAGGGGACGGTTCTAAAATTCCGGAATTTAGGGACAGACGTTAATGTTAAAAAATAACATTAACGTCTGTTTTCATATGAAGTGAACTAAATAGTTAGACAAAAAAGTTTAACAAGGAGGAATCATTTTTATGTTAGAATATTACATCCGTAAGGTTATTTTTATTTTTGCAAATTTTTATAACAGGTAATATTACAAAATCAAAGCAAAAAAGATAAGCAAATGTAAAAAACAAATAGAAACGAGTATCCGTAAACGAATAGCGAAAATGGTCGAAAAATAGCAAAAACCGCTATTTACAAGTAATATAAAAATATGCCAAAATATATATAAATAATATCTTTTAATTTACAAAGAAAAGCAAATATATGGAGGTAGAATTAATGGGAAAAGAACAAAAGCAAAATCAGAACAATTTAAAAGAGAATACGAGCAAAGAATCAAACTTACGAAAGAATACTCACAAGGGGCATGGATTAGTAACTAAATTAGTGCTACCAATAGTAATAATTGCAATATTAGCAGTTACATTATATGGAGCAATATTTAGTAAACCACAAATTGTAGGCACAAACCCAATAGATCCAGAACTTGCAAGAGCAATGGAATACAATAGGGTAAAGCCTGGAGAAGAAAAAATAGTGGTAGATAAAGAAACAAATCCAGATGCTAATTTCCCAGATGACATATACCCATATGTAACATTTGATGCGTTTTTCTTTAGAGATTTAGACAAAGATGGAATAGCAGATGGAGTAAGAGGAACATGTAATGAAATAGGAGAAGAAGATACATTATGGATGGAATTAAAGTTACTTACCAATGGTTATCTAGAAGATGGAGCCACAATAACCTTAAATGGAGATAGGAACTTTTATTTTGATACAACTATAGTAAAAGATGGAGAGATAAAAAACAATTATGTAGGAGAAGATACAAGCGAGATAATTTTAAACCAAATAGGTAATGAAGGAAATGGAGTACAAAAAACCATAACAGGAATAGTAAAAAGTGGAGACTACAAATATGATTCAAATAAAACAGATGCAATAGGAAATAATATAAACAATTATAGTAAAGATGATAATACAATAACATTTGAAGGTGTACATGTAAAAATAAATGATGATGGAACACAAACAAAAACAAAAATAAAAAAGACGGTAAAATTTCAAGTAGACTGGTATGGAGAAGTAGAATGTGTAATACCATATACAAGGCAAATTTCTAAAATAGAAGAAGCAATAGATGAACAAAACAGCAAGTTAAACTTAGAATTTAGTATATACATGAACGACACAAAAAAGCAATTGAATTTAAGTAAATCATGGATACAAGCAGAAATCCCATTATTAAATACATATCCAGCAGAAAATGTAATAGTAACAACACCAGGTGTAACATATAAATATGAGAAAGGTACAAGAATATTAACAGCAGAAAATAACGCAAAAATAACAGAGCAAGGAATAGTAGAACAATATCCAACAAATGAATATAGAGTAAAAGTAACATATCCAATGGAAGCCTATGAGTCAATGAAAGCAGACACAGTAGAAATAATGGTACCTATACAAGCACAATATGAAGGAAGAAATAATAAAAATACACAATTTAGTGATCCATATATATCAAATATAGCAAAAGATGTAATAATAGCAACATATGAAAAAGATGAGGGATATATAGCAGACTTTGAAGTAACAGTAGGTCAATACATAAGTGAACCAGAAATGAGATATGTAGTATCAAAACAAAAGCCATTAAGAATATACAATGAAGTATCAGAAACAGAAAATGAAGACTATTATACAGTGAAATGGTTAGCACGTTTAGGAAGTGAAGGACAATCATCAGGAATAAAGATGAAAGAAACAGAAGACGAAGCATCACAATATAAGTCAGATGAATTTATAAATGTAGATGCAGGAACTGAAAGCATGGAAGAAATAACAAGTTTCACAGGAATAGCATTTTCAAACCCAGCATATATGTTAGGGGAAAAAGGAGAAATAAAAGTATATGATGATGAAACAGGAATATTGCTAGTAACATTTAATAAAGACAATTGGAACCAATACAGTGAGGCAAGACCATATACATATGAAATACCAGTAAAACATATAAGAATAGAAACAAGTGCTACAAAAGCAAATAGCAGTTTAACAGTATATCACAGAAAAGAATTAGATGATGGAATAATAGTAGATAAATATGAAAGAGAAAATTTTGATAATTTAAAATACATACAAAGTACATTAGTAGGCTATGTAGGAGAAATAGGAAAAGTAGAAACAGATGTAGAGAAAGCAGCTTATGAAGCACCATTATCAGTAATACAACCAACAGTTAGTACAGATGTATTATCAACACAAGAAACAGAGAAAAATTATGAAATAAAAATAAAAACAGAGACAAATAAAGAATATAATGAAGTAAAATGGACAAATGGTGCATTTTTATTAAAGTTGCCAAAAGATATAATAGATGTAGAAATAAATAATGTAGATATAGATAATAGACAAGTAACAATAACAAGTTATGAAAAATACGAAGAAGAAGTAACAAATGAAAATCAAGAAAAAGAAAAATATAGATTTATAAAAATAAATACAGAAAATGACGAAGAGGCAAGTTATACAATAACAATAAATTGCAATATAACTCCAGACCCAAGAATACCAACAACACCAGAGAACATAGAAATATATGCATATAATGAATCAAATCCAAATTATTACTATGAAGGAACAGATATATATGATGTAAACGATAATTTAAATGAAACAGAAAAGGTAAGTAAAAATGAAATAACACTAAGCTTAATATCACCAAATTCTTTATTAACCAGTCAATTTGCAACAGACTTTGATGAAAAAGGAAGTGTAGCAGTAGCTCCACAAGTGGCAGAAATATCTAAGAACCAAGAAAAGGCAACAATAAAAATAAACGTAACAAACAACTATTCAAATACAATAAGTGATGTAAAAATAATAGGAAAGATACCAACAACAGGTAATACTTATGTAATAAATGGAAGTAGTATGGGTTCAAACTTTGATGCAACAATGTTAGAACCAGGGCTAGTATTACCAGAAGGAATAAATAAAGTAGCAAAAATATATTATTCAGAAAAAGAAAATGTAAATAATGACATAACTGATATTAAAAATGAATGGAAAGATGCAAGTGAACAAGAGATAAACTTTGAAAATGTAAAAAGCTTTTTAATAAGTTTAGAAGGAAAATCATTAGAACATGAAGATAAAGTAGAAATAAGTTATGAAATAAAGTTACCAAGTAATTTAGAATATAATCAAGTAAGTTATAGTCATCATGCAGTATATTTTAGCTTAGACACAGGAAAAGGAAAATATAAAACTTATACAGAGCCAAACAAATTAGGAATAAGGGTAAGTAAAAAATATGATTTAGAATTAACAAAATATCAAAAAGAAGCTCAAAAAACAGTAGGAGAAGCAACATACTATATATGGCAAGAAGGAGAAAAAGAAGGAAGAACAAGAGTAACAGGAAACAATGGAAAATTTGTATTGCAAGGCTTATATTTAGGAGAAACATATAATGTAAAAGAAATAAAAAGCCCAGAAGAATATGAATTAAATACAAATGTAATTAAATTTAAAACAAGAGAGGACGGAGAAAATTTAGTTGCAGAATTTGTAGATGGAATGGAAGCAAAAGATATTCAAACATCAAAAGAAGGAGATAAATACAAAGTAGCACTAGCAGTAGAAGACGAAGTAAAAGCAAATTTAGTAATAACAAAAGTAGAAAAAGCACAAGAAACGCAAAATCAATTAAAAAATGTAAGATTTAAAATAACAGGAGAAGAACTAGGAACAGGAAAAATAATAGTAACAAATAATGAAGGAAAGGCACAAATAAAAGGATTAAATATAGGTAAAGAATATACCATAGAAGAAGTAAAAGCAGATGGTTATTATTTAATAAGCCAAAAAATAAAATTTACAATATCACACGAAGGAAAAGATTACACAATAAATGTAATAGAGCCAGAACAAGGACTAGATGAAATAGTAAAAAATAAAGAAGTAACAATGGAAAATGAAGTACCAACAGCGAACTTCACAATACAAAATGAGAAAATACCAACATATAATTTAACAATAAAGAAAGTAGAAAAGGGAAATTTAGATAAAGTATTATCAGGGGCAAAATTTAAATTAATAAAAGATGGAAAAGAAATAGGAAGATACGAAACAGGAAAAATAGGTCAAACAAATCAAACAGGAGTAGAAGGACAAGTAACAATAGAAAATTTATATGCATGCGAAGAAGGAAAAGGAACAGAGCAAATATATAAATTAAAGGAAGTATATGCACCACAAGGGTATACAACTATGAAAGATATACAATTTAAAGTAACTAAAGCAAATGGAAGCTTTAGTCTTGAAGTGACGGAAGGAACAGTAGCAAAAACAGAAGTAACAGAAAACAACATAACAATAACAATAGAAGACAGTCCAACATTTAAAATAACAAAGCAAGAAGCAGAAGGAGAAACTAATGGAGGAAAGCTATTACCAGACACAAAATTTGTAATATACAATGTAGATGAAGGAACAGTGCCAGCAAGAAATAGCAAGGGAGAATTAATAGGAAGCAAAGAAACAATAAATGGAATAGAATATAATGTAGTAACAACAGATAGCAAAGGAGAAGTAATAGCAGATTTACCACAAGGATTATATAAAGCAGTAGAAGTACAAGCATCAGATAAAAAATATGAACTAGCAGGAGAAACATATTTTGGAATTGGGGAATCTAGAGGATGGAATGAGGCTATGAATGTTGAGTGGACAATAGAAACTGCTGCTGATGATTTGAGAATAAATACAATAGAAAAATTTGATGATGAAAGCTTTTTAATAGGAGGTTATATATCAGGAGAAAAAGTGACTTTTGGAGAAGTTACAATAACAAATGAAAATTATGATCCAGAAAATGATTCTGAAGGAATTATAATGAAAATTAGCAATATGGGAGAAATAGAAGAAGTAAAACAAATAAAAGGACCAGAAAGAGAAGAAATAACGGAAATAGAAGCGACAAATGATGGAGGTTATATTGTAGTTGGAAATTTTGACGGAGAATATGTAGAATTAGATGATACAAATACACTAAATAACGAGAATGAGTCATATAAAAATGGTAAGTATGCTGAGCAAGTATTTATAGCAGAATATGACAATAATGGAAAGATAATATGGACAACATTAATACAAAATTTATTTATTAATGATATAGAAAAAATGCAAGATGGAGGTTTTGTAATATCAGGAATTGACCATTTAAATGATAATCGGTGTTTATAATGGAATGATAATAAAATATAAAAAGGTACAAGAAGGTTATGAAATAGAATGGTCTACTTCAATTGAAGGAGTTTCTAGTTTTGGTGGTGATATTTTAGAAACAAGTGATGGAGGATTTATAGTAGCAGGAAGTTTCTATATAAAAAGCTTAGTATTAGATGAACAACATATATTAACACACGAAGGGCGTGAGGGAAACGGAAATCAAGATGCGATATTAATAAAATACAAAGAAACAAAACAAGAAGATAATACTAATAAAAAGTATGATATAGAATGGGCTAATTCCATAGAAAGGGGAAGTGGAGAAAATGTTAGAGATATAATAGAAACAGAAGATAAAGGATTTATAGTAGGTATAGTATCTAATAATGGCATGAGTGACGAAGTAAAAAACTATATTATTAAATATAATAAAAGTGGAACAATCGAAAAAGAAAGTAATGAGTATGGGGTTGGAATATGGTTAAGTTCGATTGTTAAGATAAACGATGAAAAGTATTTAAAGATTTGCGATAACTGCATAGAAGAATTAAATGAAAAAGAAGAAGTGGTGGATTCATATTATGGCAGTTATTATAATGATGCTATAATTATGAATGAAAAGGAATATATTATTTGGGGTGGAGTAAATAATAACAAAATATTAAAAATACAAAAAACAGATTCACCAAATGCAACAATAAAAAGTCGCGTAGAATATGATAATTTGTATATATCATCAATATTTTCAACAAAAGATAACGGCTATATAATGACAGGATTTTTTAATACAGATGAAATAAAATTAGATGAGGAACATATATGCAAAAATATAGGAGAAGAAGGATCTGCAATAATAGCGAAATATAATGAAAATAAAGAAATTGAATGGGTAAGGGTAATAGGAAATGCAGATGATGATGGTAAGCCAGTAGTACAAGAGATTGCTGATGGAGGCTATATAATAGGTGTTAAACATATATATTCAGATATAGTTTTAGATAATGGACAGGTATTAGATGAAGAATTAAGCTTTATAAAGTATGATGATAATGGAGAAATAGAATGGACTACATCAATTAATATATCATCAATGTCATCACTCAGTGCAACAAGTGATGGAGGTTTCATAATAAGTGGAAAATTTTATGAAGAAGCAATTATAGATAAAGATCATATAGTTAAGTCAAATGGCAGTACTGATGCTATATTAATAAAATATGGAAAGTCAGAAATAGAAGGTGAATATAAAGTAGATTGGGCAAAAGCAGTGGGTGGTTCTGAAGATGAAATCTTAGGCTCTATAACCCAAATAAATGATGGTGGCTATGTGGCAATAGGAATATCTAGGAGTAATCAAATAAAATTAAGTGAAGAATATATAATAAGTCCGAATTATGTGAGTGAAGACTATGTGAATATTACGCTACTGATAATAAAATATAACAATGAAGGTAAAGTTCAATGGGCAACTGCAGAAAGAGGTAAGAATGCTGATGTATACGATTTTACATCATGCACAAAAGCAACTGATGATGGAGGCTATATAATAGCAATAGATGATTATATAGCAAAATATAGTTCACAGAATGTAGAAGAATGGAAAAAAGATTGTGCTCGTGTCCAAAATATAATAAAAACTGAAGATAATGGATATATAATAGTAGCAATAAATGGATTATATAAATATAGCAATAAAGGTGAATTTGAATGGATTTATAAAAATGTAGATGAAATTATAGAAATGAAAGATAATACTTATTTAACAAGTAGTGTTAATGTAAAAGATTACGCCTATACAAGTATGTTAACAGAATTAAAGTTTGAATTAGGAGTAGGAGAACAAAAAAGTATATTAGTACAAAATAAGGTAAAGAACTTTAATATAACAACAGAGGTTCAAAAAATAAATAATGTCGCTGGTGGAAGCATAACAGGGGAAGAAGCAAATCCATATGAAACAGTAAAATACGGAGAATCAAATGAAAAAGATGGAAAATACATTATAATGAGACCAGAGCCAGGTTATGAGTTAGTAAAAGTAACAATAAATGGAGAAAGAACAGATGAATTTGATAAACAAGAAGATGGAAGTTACAAGTTAAGGAAGCTAACTAATATTCAAGAGAACAAACACATAGTAGTAACATATATGCAAGCAAATAGTAAGTTTGTATTAAACAAGAAAGATGAAAACGGAGAACCTTTAGCAGGTGCAAAATTTAGAATAGAGCAAAAAGAAGATAGGGAAATAACAACAAATGTGATGGAAGATATAGTACAAAACGAAGAAGAATATTCAGTAATTAATAAAGATAAAAATATAACTAATCAAGTAGTAGGAACAATAACGAGTAACGGGCCAATGTATGTAAAAGAAAAGTTAAATAATGTAGAATACGTATTTAGCGAAGAACATGGAGAATCAGAGTACTATTTTGTCAAAAATTCAGAAGGTGCATATGAACCAACAAATAGTCAAAATTATACAGGTAATACTGATAAAGACTTAAGCTATACAACAGCCCATTCATATTTTAAAGTAGATTTAACTGATGAACAATACAAAGGTAAGAAGTATGCAATAGAAATAAATGCAAGAGCATCAGGTGACTATGACAATGAAGGCTATGCAACAATAACAGATAATACAGAAAAGCCATATGTTAATGATGAAAAAGGACGTTTTATGTACATATATGGAGATACAAGTAATAAAGATTATACATCAATGGTATTAGAAGGTGGAAATATATATTATTTACACTTAGGGCATTATAAAGCTTATTCAGGTAATACAGGAGAAGATAGAGTATTAATAAATAGTATAAATTTATACGAAGTAAATTCAATATCATATAGTTTTGAAAAACAGCCAGTAGTTGGAAGTGAAGAAACAGAATATAAATATGTTTCAACAAATGCAAGAAAGCCAAGTACAATAGCAAGTTCATATATACCATTAAATTTGGAAGACTATGAAGGTCAAACAGTAGCAATAACTATAAATGCAGAAATATCAAGTGAAAATGAGTTTTTGAGTGATTATGGTTTTGCAGTAATAACAGATTCACCAAATATGCCAGAGTCATATTATGATGGTACAGAGCTTATAGATTATCTGTATGGAGATGAAAAAGCTAAAGACTACACAGTTAAAATAGATGGGGGAACCACAAAATACTTACACTTTGTGTACGAAAAAAATGAAAGTATAGATCAAGGAACAGATACATTTACTATAAACAGTGTAAAAGCGTATGAGACGAAAAAAGTACAAAGTAACTTTAATGTAGAAACAGTAGAAAGTGAGCAAGGCACAACTAAAAAATATATATCTAATAATAAGGGTTATGAAGATACGTCAGCAAAAGCATATATAAAAATTAATTTAGCAGAATATACTGGTAAATATGATGTAATAGTAAATGCGGAAATTTCAAGTGAAAAAAATGGCGATTATGGATACGCAATAATATCAGAGTCAGCAGAAGAAGCAAGTACATGGAACAGTTTTATGAAAATATCAGGAGAAGAAAAAGCAAGAAATTATGTAACAACACTAGAAGGAGAGTCAGAATATTATTTGCATTTTGTGTATGAGAAAAATAATACCATAGATGGAGGAGAAGACATATTTACAATAAATGATGTAAAAGTAGTACCGAATGGAGATCATTTATATAAAACAGAAGTAACGACTGATAAATTGGGACAAATAGTGTTATCATTACCAACTGAGCCATCACGAGAATATAAAATAACAGAAATAGAAGCACCAGAGGGTTATGAATTAATACAAGGAATAGATGACTATACAATGAAAGAAGAAGGAGCAAATGAAATAACAATACAGAATACCCAAAGGCCAAAATTAACAGTACATCATTACAAAGATGGAACAAGAGAGCCAGTAGCAGATGATGAAGAATATTTTGGAACAATAGGAGAAAAATATGAAGCAAAGCCAAAAACAAATTTAGCAGAATATGAATTAGCAAGATATGAAGATGGAGAACATGTAGGAGAATACAAAATAGATGGAAATCCAATTGGAACATATACAGAAGATGAAAGGGAAATAGAAGTAACGTATTATTATACAAATAGAAAAGTTCCACTAATAGTACATCATTACATAGAGGGAACAACCAATAGAGTACCACTAAAAGAAGGTGGACTAGCTCCAGATGAAAAAACGGAGGGAGTTGCAGGAACCAATTATCAAACACAACCACTAGGAGAAAGATTAAGTGAAAAATATGAATTAGTAAAATCACCAGAAGAACCAAATGGAATATATCAGTATCCAAAAGTGGAATTAACATATGAATACAGATTAAAAACATATGAAGTAACAACAAAAGTACAACTACACGAAGAAACAGATGCTCTAGAAGTAACAAGGCAAGTAGCAGGAGGAAATATATTAGGAGAAGGAGATATGCCATATGAAACAGTAGAACATGGTGAAAGTAATACAAGAGATATAATAGCAACACCTGAGGCAAACTATCAAGTAAAAGAAGTAGAAGTAAATGGAAAGAAACTAAAATGCATAACAATAAATGGAGTGCAAGTAGAAGAAAATCAATATACAGTAGATGAAGAAACAGGCGCAGTAACATTAAATAAAATAAATAATATAACAGAAAATCAGGAGATAGTAGTAGAATTCGAAAAAATACAAGGTGAAGTAATAGTAAATCATTATATTTATGATGAAAGTTTACCAGAGCCATATACAACAAATAGAGTACATTCAAAAGATGGACAAGAAATACCAGAGCAAATAATAAAAGGAGCGGTAGGAGATATATATGTAACTAAAGTTCCAGATAATTTAAAAAGCAACTATAAGTTATATAAGGAAGCACCAAATAGTAGTGGAACAATAACAAAAACACCAATATATGTAAATTACTATTATATAAAATATGGAGCCGCAATAGAGAATAACATAACAAAAGATGGAACACAAATAATAACATCAAAAGACGAAGAAATAAATTACAAGATAAAATATACAGCTAACATAGAAGGTTACACGGGAAATGCTATAGTTACAATAACAGATACATTGCCATATAAGCTAGATGAAAACAAAATGAAGCAAAAGTATATTGAAGAAAATCCTGAGGAAAGTCAAAACGAAAATTGGTTACAAGAAGTTTTAAATGGAGGACAATATAATAAAGATGCACAAACAATAACATGGACGCAAGAAATAAATGTAGCAGAAGAAGAAAGCCAATTAAAAGAGCTAACAATAGAAAAGGCTATAACAGTAATATTTGAAGGTGTAAATGTAAAAGAAAACACAATTATAAATACAGTAAAAGGAAGCATATATTTAGAGTCAACAGGACAAGAGCAAGAAACTCCAGACGTAACACATACTACCGAAACTAAATATGTAAAAGCCGTAAAGGTAACCAAAACATGGGAACACGGAGCAAATATATATGAAAGACCAACGCAAATAAAGGTAAAACTAAAAAATGCAGAAAAACCAGAAGAAGCATTAGATGGATATGAAGCAATATTAAGTCAAGACAACAACTGGACTCATACATTTACAGACTTACCAAAATATAATGAAGATGGAAATGAAATACGATATATTGTAGAGGAAGAAGCAGTAAACGGAGAAAGTTTAGATTACTACAAAAGAGAACTATAGGGGGGACGGTTCTAAAATTCCGGAATTTAGGGACGGACGTTGATACTTAAAAACAAGTACCAATGTCCGTTCTTTTATGTAGTGTCGAAAAACGAAGAGAAAAGCAAGGAACCATAAAAATAGCTAAGGAAATGTTAAAAGAAAAAATGTGAGCAGAGAAAATAATGAAGTAAATCATCATTGTTAAACTTTTTTGGTCTAACAATTTGGATTCACTTCATTTTGCTATTTTTTGTATATTTAGTTCATATGTTAGTTTTATAAATAAAATCTAATGTGTGTCTTGAATTACATCTTGCAAAGTAACGTTTATTACAGTACCTTCTTCTACGAGAGAGCCTGCCATAGGATCTTGTGATAAAATTATACCTGAGCCAGAAACATGAAGATTTAAATTACGTGCTGCAAGCATATTTCTAGCTTGATAAATACTTTTTCCCTTTAAGTTAGGAACTTCCTGCGAAATTCTAGCGTCGCTATCATCAGAATATAAATTAACGCAAGCACCATCTAAAAGTGAAGTTCCTGGCTTTGGAACTTGATCAGATACAAGTTTAGTCATATCTGAAGTTGATATATTACATTTAAATCCAAGTGCCTCTAAATCATTTTTTGCTTGTGCAATAGTTTTATTTCTAACATCAATCAAAGATTTTGTTGAAAGTGTAGTATTATTAGAAGTTTCAACATAATCTGAAGGGATGTTTAAATATGGAAGTACTTCTGTTAAAATTTGAGAAACCACAGGTGCTGCAATTTCTCCACCTTGATGAGGCCCTGACCTTGGTGGTTTATATAATGCTAATAGAACTACAACTTCAGGGTCTTGAGATGGTGCAATTCCAACAAATGATGCAACATAACCTGAGTTTGGGTTAGTTTCATCTGGTTCAGATGTACCAGTTTTACCAGCAACTGAATAACCTACAACTTGTCCATAGCGACCAGTACCATTTTCAACAACAGACTCCATCATATTTATAACTTTGTTTGCAGTATCTTTGGAAATAACTTGCCTTACAGCTACAGGTTCAATAGTTGTTATTGCATTCGTATCTGAATTTTCAATTTGCTTTACAATTCTAGGTTTCATAAGTACACCATCATTTGCAATAGCAGAAACAGCAGTAATTAGCTGAATAGGTGTTACGGTAAATCTTTGACCAAATGACATTGTAGCAACTTCTACTGGTCCAACAGTTTCTAAATCCCAAAAATTACTTGGAACAGAAGATTCTCCAGAAGTTTGAATTCCTGTGCTACTAAATAAGCCGAAAGCCTCAAAATATTTATATAATAAATCTTTACCAATCCTTTTACCTAATTGCATTAAGGCAGGGTTACAAGAGTTTTCAAGTGCATTTCTCAAAGATTGGTAACCATGAGTACTTACATCTTTCCAACAATTTATTCTAACTCCATTAATAATTTCGTAGCCGGAACATAAAAAGTCGTTTGGGGTATCGGTGTCAACTAAGCCCTCTTCAAGACCAATAGAAGCAGTTATTACTTTAAAACATGAACCAGGTTCATAACCATTAGAAACATTTTTGTTTCCCCACATTCTATTTAAAGCATTAGTCTTTTCAGAAGAAGATAAACTTTCCCATGTGGCTTTCATAGATTCATTTGGTTCAAAAGGAGTATTTAAGTTATAATCGGGGTAAGATGCCATGGCTAAAATATCTCCGTTCTTAGGGTTCATTATAATTACACTTCCGCCATCTGCACAATTATTTTCAATTACAGCTTGTTTTAAATATTTTTCTGCAATTGTTTGAATATTTATATCTAAAGTTAAAGTTAAGTTGCTACCATTTTCAGCTGGTACATATGTACCGTCCTTATCTGGAACCAAATCTGAATCTACATCTTTAGCAGAAACTATTTTTCCAGGAGTACCTGCAAGTTCGTCATCCCAGTATAACTCTAATCCCCATAAGCCTTGATTATCTGTACCACAAAAGCCTATTAAATTTGAGGCTAAACTATCATAAGGATAATATCTTTTGGCATCTTCATCAATATTTATTCCAGAATAAATATCATTTTCATCCATCCAAGCAGTTAACTGATCAATTTTATCTTGTTCAACTTTTTTAATTATAGTTTCTAAACTACTTGTACTATTTACTTTTTCTAAAGTTTCATCATAATTTAAAGCAAATATATCAGAAAAAGCTTTAGCAACCTTTTCTTTATATTCACTTGCTATTCTAGTAGGGTTTATTGTAACAGTATCTACTTGAGCACTTCTAGCAATTACTTTACCTGTGGAATCATATATATTTCCTCTTTTGGGACTTATAATACGGTTTGTAGTTTGCTGCCTATTAGCACTTTCTTTTAATTCAGCACCTTGAACAAACTGAATAAAACCAATTCTAACTAGTAAACAAACAAAGACGGTTATACAACACACAAGTCCAATAAAAAGATTTTTAGACTTTATTAAATTTTTATTGCTATCTTCGTTAGTGCCTTTAAAAGAATTGTTTCTTTTAGTATTAAATTTTAGATTATTGTTTCGCTTATCATTAATCTTTTTTTGATCGACTTTTTTGTTAGTATTTTTTGCTTTTGGGCTTTGTTCATTATTGTTGTTTTTGCTAGTATTTTTCAAATTTCTATTTCGCTCATTATTGCCATTTTTAAAAGAATTTTTACTATTTTGAACAGTTTTTTTACTGTTAAAATTAACTTTTTTCACATTATTTTTTGAAGATTTTGAATTGTCATTTGTATTTTTTTTATTACTCATTTATTTCACCAACTTTTCTAAATGGTATATTAAAATCTTAAGTATATGTATATACACATTTTATATTAACATTGTATAGAAATCAATACAAAACTGGAAATTATTTGGGGACGGTTCTAAAATTCCGGAATTTAGGGACAGATGTTGATACTCGAAAGATGAGTACTAATGTCTGTTCTTTTTGTAGTGTCGAAAAATAGAGAAATTTGACGGAAAGTTTTTGTTGACATAAGTATAAAAACATTGTATAACTTTTGAAAAGATAGTTTTGAAACAAGTTAAGAATTAAATAGCTTAAAATCAAAACGTCAAGAAATTTGTAAATCTAAAAAAAATCCCCAAATAAAGAAAAACATAGGAAAAGAAGGTAGAATAGTTTTTTTATAGCATATATACTCATAAATAAAGTTTGACTTAAAAGTTGGAAAATATTATAATAAAAGGAGGAATAAAAAAATGAAACTATTAACGTATGAAGAGTGTTTACAATATATAAACATAGAAAGCGAAATGCAGTTAAATGAAGATAATGCAGAATATCATTATGATGAAAAATTAGATAACACACACGATAAAATATTTAGAGATTTACTATCAGATAAAGAAGAAGCAACAAAATTCATAAACAAGTTTTTTAAAGGCAAAAAACAATTAAAAAAAGATGATTTAGAGAAATATAGCAGTAGTTATATAACAAAAGAATATAAAAATAGAGAATCAGATATAGTGTATAAAATAAAAAATACAAATACATTTATATTAATAGAGCATCAATCATATGTAGATACATTAATGCCATATAGAATGTTAGAATATTCAGTAGAAATAATGAGAAGTGCAATGAACCAAGAAAAAGTAAAAAGTAATAGATATAAATGCCCAGAAGTAGTATTAATAGTATTATATACAGGAAATGAAAAATGGAACATAGAAGCAGAATATAAAAAAATAACAGATAATGGGTTTAATTATGAAACGAATGGAACAAATAGTATTTATAATTTAATAGATATACACAACTATGCAAAAGAAAAGTTAATAAATGGAGAAAGCATAATAGAAAAAGCAATGGCGATAGAAAAGTGTAAAACAGAAGAGGAACTAGTAGAAACGCTAGAGAAAGTGATAAATGCGACTAAAGAAGAAAAGAATAAAGAAAAATTAAGAAGAATAATACAGTACATATTAAGTCCAATAATAGGGCAAGAAGAAGTAGAAATATTATTAAATAAATTAAAGAAGGAGGAGAAGAATATGGCAGGAATGTTAATAACAAATTTAATGCAAGAAAGAAGAAAATTAATTGAGGAGAGCGAGAAACGAGGAGAAAAACGAGGTGAAGAGCGTGGAATCAAAGTTGGAGTCATAAATGTAGCAAAAGAATTATTAAAAGAAGAAATGCCAATAGAGAAAATAATGAAGGCGACAAAGCTAAAAAAAGAAGAAATAGAAAAACTAAAAGAAGAGCTTGCTAGTGCATGACAATTTATATAGAGAAAAATAATAAAAAAATGAACATGGAAGACGAACCTTGTCGTTCGAAAAACGAATATCAAGGTTCGTTTTGTATGTTCAACAATTCTTATAAAATAAAAAAATTCTTACGGAAACATTGACTTTTTGAGATTTTCCGTATATTATATATGTATTAAAAATATGCATTTTTATGAAAGAAAATAGATGAAAGACGCTCTAATATTCAATAAGGAGGAAAAAGGTTGAAAAATAATATAGGAAAAAGTCCATAAAAAATAAAAGTCCTAAAAATAGCACTTTTTGGACAT